>CAZNDQ010000034.1:0-15988 GCA_964571825.1 uncultured Planctomycetales bacterium
AGGTTGCGCCCGTCCACCAGGCAGAGCACGGATATCTCATGGCCCGTGAGATACTCCTCGACGAGGACGGTCCTGCCGGCGTCGCCGAAGAGGCGTTCCGGCATGATTCGTTCCAGCCAGATGATGGCGTCGGCGGGGTCTTCGCAGAGGACGACGCCCTTGCCCTGAGCGAGCCCGGCGGCCTTGACCACCACGCCCGCGTCGCGCGACGCCACGTAATTGCGCGCATCCTGATAATCGGTGAAGATGCGCGCCTCCGCCGTCGGGATGGCGAAGCGCCGCATGAGGTGCTTGGCGTAGGCCTTGTCCGCTTCGAGCCGCGCGGCCGCCCGGGTCGGACCGACGATCCGCAGCCCGCGCGATTCGAACAGATCGACGATGCCCGCGGCAAGCGGCTGCTCCGGCCCGACGACTGTAAGCTCGATCCGCCGCTGCACGGCGAAATCGGCGAGAGCCGCCAGGTCCGTCGGCGGAACCTCGACATTCTCTGCGACGCCGGCCGTGCCGCCGTTGCCCGGCGCACAAAAGAGCCGTGTCAGCCGCGGCGACTGCGCGATGCGCCAGGCCAGAGCGTGCTCTCTTCCGCCGGAACCGACGATCAGGACGTTCATCTCAGGAAGTTCCGCAGGAGATTCGTGCAAGCGCCGCGAGCGCTCTCGGGATCGCACCGGGAATCGGGGAAACCCGCCGGCGGAGCAGGCGTCGAAGTCAGGCCTGCATCCACAGCAGCCGCCCGCAACTGTGGCAGGTGGCGATCTCGCCGCGGTTGCGCATGGCGTTGACCTGTTCGAGCGTGATGCTCATGAAGCACCCGCCGCAGGAGAAATCCTCGAGCCGGACGTTCTGCTGTTCGGCCTGCACCAGCGCCTCACCGTCATGCTTCTCCGCCGCCCGACGGAAGGTGTCGTAGATCTTCGCCGGCAGTCGCTGCGCCAACTCGTTGCGCAGCCGCGTCAGCTCCGCCATCCGCCCCTCGTTCTCCCGCTCATAGGCCTTGAGCGCCTCGACCAGTTCCATCCGGCGCGCTTCATCGCGGTCGCGCTGCGCGCGCAGCTCCTCCGCCTGCTTCATCACGGCGTCCGCCTGGGCCAGCGCCTGGAGTCCCTGTTCCTCGAATTTCGCGTTATCGGCTTTGTCGGTGTTGATCTGCGTCAGGAGTGCCGCGTATTCCTTGTTCGCCTTGGCCCGGTTGAGCGCCTCGCGCAGCTTGACGATCTCGGCCTCGCGCGAACGGATTTCAAGTTCAATCGCGTCGCTCTTGCGTTGCAGCGTCCGCGCCTCTTCGCGCTTGGCCTCAAAGCCGGTCGTCGCCTCCTGCACGCGCCGCTCCATCGCCTTGATCTGGCGCTTGCGCGACTCGATCCCCCGCCGCAACTCTCCCAGTTGTAGTTCCACATCCTGAAGCTGTCGCAACGCGTCCAGCGTCTCTGGCATGGGGGCCTTTCCGTATGAACTTGTCCCTGGCACCGGGTCTCCACCATCGCGAAAAGAGCGATGAGTATAGAAAGTCCGGTGGCGGCGATCAAGACTGGCCCTCCGCGCTGGACCGCCCTATACTGAAATAGTGCGATGCGCACCTCCGCCCCATGCACGCGCCGCGTCCGCAGTACGCGCACCTGACTTTCGCCGTCCCATGCTTCAGTCCGAGAAGGGTTGGCGAGCGCTCCTGCTGCTGATTTGCCTCAGTCCGGGCGGTTGCAACCCGTCCGGCACCGCTCCTACCGATGTCGAAATCGACTACAGCAAGGGCTCGATCGTCTTTGTCGGCGCGGGCGCGGCCGATCCGCTCTGGCCGCTGCTGCGCGTCGCCGGCGAGCGGCTGGGACGCGAGGGATTCGGTTTGCCCGTGCGTTTCGTTGCGCCCGACACCATTTCGCCCGCCGCGCAGGTCCGACTCGTGCGCGAGCAACTGAATGACCCGATGGTCCGTGGATTGTGCGTGCAGGTCATCGACGCCGGCGCGCTGGCCGCCGTGCTCGACCAGGCCATGTCGCGCGGCGTGTACGTCGTCACGCTGATGCAGGAAGTACGAACGCAACTGCGCAGCGCCCACGTCGGCCTCGACGAAGTGGATGTCGGGCGCCACCTGGCCCGCGCAGCGGCCGATTGCGTCGGAGAAAACGGCACGATCATGATTCTGCGCTCGACGGCCGACGATCCGCGCTTCACCGGGCGCCTGGCCGGCCTCGAGGAGGAGCTGGGAGAATTGGGCACGGTGCACGTGCTCGGCTACGCGGACTGCAGCGGCATGCCGCACGAAGCGCGGCGAACAATCCGCGAGCGCTCGCGGCGCTATCCCAGCCTGGGCGCCTGGGTCTGCCTCGACGACTGGCCCCTCAATGGCGGCGAGCGCACGGACGAATGGCTCCCGCCGGGCTGCCGCATCGTCTCCGTCGGGCCGCTGCCCGTCTATTGGCGCGCGCTCGAGTCGGGCGCGTGTGCGGCCCTGATCGGGACCGACTACGGGCAGTTGGGCTACGAGGCGGTTCGACTGTGCCAGGCGGCCGTCGCCAGCCGGACCGTCGATGTGCCGCGCCGCCTGCTTCCCGCTCGCACCGTCACCAGACACAATCTGGAGAAATTCCGGAGGACGTGGATAGAATGGTCGGCTCCGCCCGAAGACCTGAAAACGGCAAGGTCCAGCCAGGAAGTAGAGTAACACGACATGGGATGCAGAGCAGTTGCGGCAATGGGAGTGTTGATCGGAGTCTGTCTCGGCCTGCCGGCCTGGGCTCAGAATGAACCCGCGGCCACGCCCCCCCCGGGGAGCCAGCCTCCGCCTCAGCCGCAGGCGGGGCTGGTCAGAGTTCCCGAAGTGCGCACCCCCGAGACCGAGCTGCGCGAGCAGATCTTCAATCTGGCCAGTCTCTACTGGCGCGGCGGCGCGCTGAGTTACGATCAGAAAGTCGACATCGGCTACATCTGGCAGGATCTGGACGGCTCGGTCGGCGCCAATGGCTTCCCGCCGCTCAAGGACATGCAGCAAGCGCTGGAGAAAATGCGGAAGATCGCGACGCCGGAGCAGATGCGCCGAGCCGAACGATCCATGGCCGAGCAGGCCCTGCGACAGCAGCGCGGGGCGTGTGAAGTCTTCGCGATGGTGATTCCGGACGACGTGGCCGCGCGGCGCGACGCCGCCTTTGCCGAAGCGTCCGCGGAGATCGCGCGGCTCGCGGAAGCCTACGGAGAAGAATCGCGGAAACTGCGTGCACAGGTCGCGGCGCGCCTGGGCATTCCCCTCGATCAGTTGGGGTCCCTCTCGGAGGGCATGGCGAAGCAGGTCGCCGAAGAGCTGCGCGCGCGCGAGCTGATCCTCGGATTGGAAAAGGACCCCTATGTCGGCGCCCGGTTCGATCTGCAGTGGCTGGACGACCCGGGAATGCCGCCGGAAAAGCGACGCGAACTGGCTAACCGCATGCTCGCGCGCCGCCTCATCCTGCGGCTCGGCAACCGGCCCCTGGCCGGCTCGATCGTCGCCATGCAGCTCGACGACGAACAGCGCGACAAGCTCGAGCGCGCCTGGACCGACGTCTGCCGGCGCGCGCAACAGGACGCCGCCGCCGGGAAACTGGACGTCACGGCCGTTGACCCGATCCGCGACCGGCTTGAAAAAGACCTGCTGGACGCGCTGCCGCCGCAATCGTTCCTCCGCCCTGACCAGTTGAAAATCCTCGAAATCGCCCAGCGCGTCAGCGCGTTCAGCGAATTGTGGCTGCCGTGCCGGATCAATGATCTGACGCCCGAGGGCGTGAAACGCCTCGGCGCCGCCATCCACGAGTTCCACGAACTGACCCAGGACATTCCCCAGTCCTCGCGGGGTACAAACCTGATCTACCAGGAGGCCCGTTTCGACATTCGCGTCGCGGCGCTGCTCGCCGCGGCGGAGTCACCGCTGCTGCCGTTCGAGGCGCGCGTCAAGCCGGCAAGCGAGGTGCTCTACCTCTTTCCCGAGATCGCCAACATGCTCAAGTCGGCGCTGCGCCTGCTGGACTACTGGCCGGTGCTGACGCCCGCGGCCCTCGGGCCGGGCGTGAACTCGCCCGAGTCGGTCAGCGACGAGCTGAACGTGCGGCTGCTCGAGATTGCCCGGCGCAGCGAAATCTGGGAACCCCTCCGCGAAGGGTATCTCGTCTACCGCGCGCGGATGATCGTCGCCAGCAGTACCGACGGCCGCGAAACGGACATGTACAATCGCTCGATCACCCTGACGCAGGAGGCATTGCACCGCTTCATTCGCGCCATCATCGCGGACGAGCGCTTCTCGCCCCTGCAGAAAATGCTGTTCTTCGAAAACTACTGGAACGGCATCGGCCCCTATGACGCCTATTTCTCCGCGCTCGGCATGCCCTTCGGGCCGAAGGTGGAGCTGCTCCAGCCGATGGGCCGCGCGCTGGCCAACCTGCGCTCGGTCGCCCATTACACCCAGCTCGTCTACTCGGTCGAAGACATCGTCGGACGCCTCCGCACGTCGGTGGACGGCGTGCATCGCACGGCGATGCTCTCCGGCCTGTTCAACGAGGAGCAGACGGCGCGGCTCACCGAACGCTATCGCGAATTGACCGCTCTCCTCGACGAGTGGGGCCGGTACGTGCCGCCCGACCCGAACAAGCCGGTGCGCACCGCGCAATCGGAGGAGGGAGAGGCCCCGTCGCCCGAGCCGCAGACGCCGCCGTCCGAATAGCAGTCTGCATCGCCGCGCCGAGGGTGTGTTTATGGCGCTCAACGTCCGCCCCGACTACATCGCCGCCGAAGAGCAGTATCGCGCAGCCCAGACTCCCGAGGAGAAGCTCCAGGCGCTGCGGCGGATGCTGGCCACCGCACCCAAGCACAAGGCGGCGGAAAAGCTGCTCAAGGATCTCAAGCAGAAGATATCCAAGCTGCGCGGCGAGGTGCTCGAGCAGCACCACAAGCGGAGCGGCGCGGCCGACCCCTATGTCATCCGGGCGCAGGGCGCGGGCCAGGTGCTGGTGATCGGTGCGCCGAACGTCGGCAAGTCCGCCATCCTTGCCGCCCGGACGCAGGCGCCGGTCAAGGTGGCCGACTACCCGTTCACGACGCAGGTGCCGGTACCCGGCATCGCCCACCACGAAGACGTCCCGATCCAGCTCGTCGACACGCCGCCGATCACTGCCGAGCACGTCGCGCCGGGCCTGCTCAACGCCCTGCAGCACGCCGATGCACTGCTGCTCGTCGTCAACCCCACGGCGATCAGCGCGCTCGACGACCTCGAGGTCTGCCTGGCGCTGCTCAGATCGCGCCACATGCAGCCGGTCTTCGACGCGGAGCCCTCCGCCGAGGAGAGCGGCGAGACGATGCCCGTGCGCACCCTGGTGGCGTGCACCCACGCCGACGAGCCCGGCGCCGAGGAGGCGCTGGCCGCCCTGCGCGAGCTGTATCCCGACGGGCTGCGCTTCGTCTCCGTCTCGCCAACGGCCGGAACGAACATGGATGAACTGATGCGCCTGCTGTTCGAGCTGCTCCACGTCGTGCGCGTCTACACCAAGCCGCGCGGAAAACCGGCCGACATGGAAAAGCCGTTCGTCCTGCCGCTGGGCAGCACGGTGCACGATCTGGCCGAGCACATTCACCACGATCTCGCGGCCAAGCTGCACGGCGCACGAGTCTGGGGCGGCGCCGTCCACGACGGGCAACAGGTCACCTCCGACTACATCCTGCATGACAAGGAAGTTGTCGAGCTGCACGCCTGACGCTAGGCTCAGGCCGCTCGGCCGAACGGCCCGCCCGCCCTCGCGCCGCGCGGTGCTGCACGACAGAGGATCGCTCCCTGAGACGAGACCCCGCCAACCCGCGCCCCCTGCTGGTCCTGAGCCGCGCCAAAGCCGTCCTTTTCGGCGTGCTGCTCATGCCGGTGCTGTTCCTGCTGCTGATGAACCTCACGCCGCTGGCGCGACTGGCCGAACAGGTCAACGCCTTTCAGGTCGACCTCGACGCCTCCCAATGGCGCGAGCGGTTCGAGGCGGCCAGCGCGGGGATGAGCGGCATGCGTTCGCTCGAGATCGCGCTGGCGACGCTGCTCGACGGTGGCGCGGATCGCGCCGAGGGCATCCGCCGCGTCCGCCTGCGAGACCCGGACAACGCGGTGCTGGTGCTGTTGGAACTCGGCGCCGTCCTGGCAGACTCGCCCGCAGGCGCCGCGCCGGATGAGCGCTACGAAGCGGCGCGTGAATTGCTCGAACAGGCAGCCGCCACGACGGATCATGCGTGGTATCGCGACGA
The DNA here is from genome assembly GCA_964571825.1 of uncultured Planctomycetales bacterium. Classification (GTDB taxonomy): domain Bacteria; phylum Planctomycetota; class Phycisphaerae; order UBA1845; genus CAZNDQ01. Next base: position 6,238 of record CAZNDQ010000034.1, read on the forward strand.
CGCCATGCGCGCCTGGCGCCGTGCGGTGGAGCGAAGTTTTGATCGGGCCGGTCTGGCGGCGCAGCAGGCGCGCGACTACGCCCATTACCGCGACGCGCAGGCGATCCGTTTTGCCTGCGGCGAACTGCTGACCCTCGGAGGGGCGCTGGCCGCGCTGGGCGAGCACGAACGCGCTTGGAAGTGCTTCGACACCGCGGTGCGCTGGACACGGCGGAGCCTGCCCGAGACGCGTTCGGTGAGCGTCGCGTTGACCCTGGCGGAGCAGATGGAGCGCGCGGCCGAAGGAGCGGCGCTGGCCGCCGCGGCCGCCGGGCGCACCGCCGACGCGGATCGCGCGGCCGCACAACGCCGTGCTGCCGCACGGTTCCATGACCTGCTCCGCCGTCGCCTGGAGTCCGCAACCCACAACCCGATGCTGCGCAACGAGCCGGTCCTGCGGCCGACGCCATTTGCCGCAAGCCTCACCTACCTGCTGGTCTCGGGCTTCCTCGCCGTGGGGACGCTCAGCGTGGTCGTCGTCGGCCTGCTGGCGCTGGCGGCCTCCATCGTGTGGCGCGTCGTTCGGCGCGGCGACCCCGCGCCGTCGGCGACGATCGGACGCTCGGGCTTCGCCTGGCTCTGGGCGGCGGCGGGCATGTCCGCACCGGCCTTGCTGCCCGCCACCGCAACGCTTCTCTTCCCGCTCGACCCGCGCGGCCTCATGGCGCCGACCTGGATTCAGTTTTCCTTCCTGCTGACGGCATTGCTGAGCATGGCCGTGGTCCTGCGCCTCGCCCAGCAGCGGGCCGACGCCGGTACAGACCCGCCGCGCCGCGCCGGCGTCTGGCACGTCTGGTGGGCGGCGCTGTTCCTGTTCGCCGCGTTGATCCTGCTCGGGCAATGGAAGTCGTTTGGTGTACGTCCCGAAGCGTTCGACCTGAGCCGCGTCACACCCCGGCCGATCATGCGCGTCTCCAACCTGTGGTTGATCGCCCTGCTGGCAACGCTCCTGGCGGCGCTGATCTGGCTCGTTTGGGCGCTGATTGACCGGACCCGGCGCGGGCACCGCGCCGACCGCCCCGGTCTGCTGCGGGCGGTGGTCCCGCTGTCGCTATGGGGCGGGCTGGTGCTGGGGACGATGACGCTGGGGGCGTTTCGGCTATACTACCGGTACGACGCACGCCTGACCGAGCTGACCGTACAGGACTTGCAGGACGAGGTCGGCGCGTGGATGGGGCCCGCCTGGTATCCCGCCTTCTTCGGCGGCAACGGTGGAGGGGCCGGGGGTTGAACGTCGCGGCGATGGGCCGCACATCCGGAAACCGGTCAGCTCCAGACAGAGTATCCGCAACATGAGCGAAGCCACTGATCGAATGACGAAAGATACCGCGGTCGCCAATCCGCGCGACGAGGCCATCGAGCGCTTTCTCGACGAATACGCCGACGGGCCGGGACGGGATCTGTTCAAGGACATGATCGTCACCGTCTGCCGCCTCGCGCGCGATTCCTGCGGCCGCGGCGAACTCAAGATCATCAACTCGGCGATGAAGGAGCTGCGCTACGCCTTCAAGGTCTTCGGACCCTACCACGAGACGCGCAAGGTGAGCATCTTCGGCTCGGCGCGCACGCCGGAAAACCACCCCGCCTACGAGCAGACCATGCGCTTCGCCGCGCGGATCATCCAGCACCACTGGATGGTCATCACCGGCGCCGGCAACGGCATCATGCGCGCCGGACACGGCGGCGCGGGACGAGAGGCCAGCTTCGGCGTCGCCATCCGCCTGCCGCAGGAGCAGAACGCCAACGACTTCATCCACGCCGATCCCAAACTCATCACCTTCAAGTACTTCTTCACCCGCAAGCTGATGTTCATCAAGGAGGCGTCGGCGGTCGTGCTCTTCCCCGGCGGATTCGGCACGCAGGACGAGTGCTTCGAGTCGCTGACGCTCGTCCAGACGGGCAAGGCCGACCCGATGCCGATCGTCATGGTCGACGTGCCCGGCGGGACGTACTGGAAGCACTGGCTCGACTGGTCGCGCAAGGAACTCCTGGCACACGGCATGATCAACGCCGAGGACCTCGACCTCATCCTCATCACCGACGACGTCGAAGAGGCGGTCAACGAACTGGTGCGATTCTATCGCGTCTATCACTCGGCGCGGTTCGTCCGCGACGAGTACGTCTTCCGCCTCAACGCGCCGCTCTCGGTGGCGCGGCTGGCACGGATCAACGAGACCTTTGCCGACATCCTGATCGACGGCGACTTCCGACAGGAGCCCGGCCCCCTGCCCGAGGAGCGCGGCGAGTTCCCCGACAAGCAGCGGCTGGTGTTCAAGTTCAATCGGCGCAACCACGGCCGGCTGCGCCAGCTCATCAACCTGATCAACGCCGACGAATAGCCGCGCGGCCGGACCGCGATCGTTCGCCGGCGCGGCCGCGATCACCGCCATGACGATCGAACTGGTCTGCGAGTGCGGGACCGTGCTGCACGCCCCCGACGAGGCGGCCGGGCGCCAGGGCCGCTGCCGCGACTGCGGCCGAATGATCCGTGTCCCCACGCCCGAAGAGCAACTCGCCGCGCGCGACCGGCAACTCGACCCGCGCTATGCGCGGCGCTCGGGGCTCGACGAACGCGAAGGCGCCCACGCGCCCACGCGCGGCTTCTGGGCCGACGCCGCGGCGGGCTTCCTGCTCTGCCGCAAGTCCGGCAATTTCATCATGGTCGCCGTGCTCACCGCGCTGTTGACGCTGGCGTCGGTGTTCAACCTCGGCCCGTTTCTGTTCGCCCGCATCATTCAATTGGCCGTCTGGGGCTACGTCTTCGCGTTCCTGTTCTCCGTGATCGTGGAAACGGCGGCCGGCGAAGACGAGCTGCCGCTTGTGGACATCAGCGGCATGTACGACGGCGTGTTCGTGCCGCTCGTGCAATACTGGGGAAGCTGGCTTGGCGTCATGATGCCGGCGCTGGTGCTCGGCTTTCTCGCCTGGTACTTCGACCGGAAGGTGTTGTGGTACTGCACCTACGGCGCGGCCGCGATCGGCGCCTTCATCTGGCCCGCCGCGATCCTCCTCGTCGCCATCGGCGGCAGCGCCGCCGCCGCGTTTCACCTCGACCTGATCTTCGGCACAATCGTCAGCAGCTTCGGCGCCTATCTGCTCACGCTGCTGATGATCGCGCTGGCGATGCTCCCGTCCTACGGTGTGCCGATGCTCTTGAAAGAATCGGGCGGGCCCGGGGGGATCGGCGGCGCGATCTTCGTCGCCGTCCTGCTGCGATTCGTCACCATCTATTCCTGGACCGTAGCCATGCGCTGCGTCGGTCTTTATTACCGCCACTTCAAGTCGCGCTTTCCCTGGTCGGCCGGATAACCCGCCGCACCGTGCAATTCGTGGAGACTGCGCCGAACACTACGGCTGCCCGGGATGCTCGTCCTCGGCCTCGGGTTCCGGCTCCGGCTCCTCGTCGTCCGCCCCGCCCTCGTCCATGAACGGCGCATCCTCTTCGTCGCCCCCCTCGTCAGCCTCTTCTTCGCCGCCGACCTCCTCGTCAGCGTCGTCGCGCTTCAGTTCAATCGCCACGTCGTCCGGCTCGGCCAGCGGATCGTCCGGTTCGAGCACCAGCGGCAGCACGCGGCGCAGCCTCGCGACGCGGATCGTGCCCGATTCCTCCACGTGTTCGCCGCGGATGCGCTCCATCATCCGCGCGCAGACCGCAGCGTCTTCACTGCGGCCCTCCTCGACGAGCCGCCGCTGAAATTGCTCAAACAGTCCGAGTCGCAATAGACCGCAGCCCGCCACCGCCGCCTCCCGCCGAGCCTCATCCGCATACCAGCCAAAGCATCGCTCTTCCATCCGCACCGCCAGCGCCAGCGCCGCGGACAGCCGGTCGTCGGCCGCGAGGCAGCGCAGCCGCTCCCAGCGAATGAACAGCCCGACGACCGCCTTGCCCGGCGGCGTCAGCGGCGGCTCTAAGTAATCGAGCGCGCGGCCCGCCCGCCCGATCTTCCGCAACACCACCGCCTGCCACAGGTTCGCCGCACGCGAAATCGAGCGCTCCTCGTCATCCAGATAAGGCGACAGGTTCGCCGCCGATGCGTACAGCGCATCCGGGTCGTCGATGCGCTCGACGCTCAGTCCGCGAAAAACGCTCGTGAAAGCGGAAAAAAGGTCCGCGGCGCGGCCCAGCTCATCGAGCCGCGCTTCCTGCCGCTCGTCCGTCGGTTCGGCCGCCTCGTCAATGAGCCGGCGCGCGGCCGACAGGTCCGCCTCCGCGCGGCGCAGCACGTCAGCCCACCGACCGAAATCGTCAGCCTTCGCCGCCCCGTGCAGATACAGACTGGCCTGCGGCTCAGCCTCGATCGATATCAGCCAGTTCGCACGCCGCAGCAGCAGTTCCGCCCGCGCCAGCCCCGTCGGATTCTCCGACAGCGCCTTCTCGATCGCGTCCTGTGCTGCGCGCAGCCGCGCCGACTCCGCGTCGTCCCGTGGCTGCAATTCGACGCGCAGCGGCGCCGGCGCCGCGGGCAATGTGGCCGGCTGCGTCTCAGCCGATGCGGACGGTTCGGTCGGAGCCGGCGCCGACAACGCGCCGCACATCAGCATGATCAGTAGAGGCATGGTGGACTCCTGCGCGCGGACCGCCGCAGCGGCGTTCTTCGCACAACCCTCATTCTAGCCGGACCGGACGACCGGGCGATCCGCCCCGCCGCCCGCGGCCTCCAATCGGTCATCGGCTTGTTTCGCCGCAGATTCAAGTTGCCAAGCGCCCCGCCTTCGGCGTAGCATTAGAGTGGCTGGGTTCGGCTCCCTTCTGCGGCCGGAATCACACGGGTATCGACTATGCCGGCGCTGCTCGTCAAGATCGCTTCACATGCCGTGCAGCGGTTCCCCATCGACCGCGAGACCGTGGTCATCGGCCGCTCCGAGTCGGTCGATGTGCGCATCGACGACCCGGCCGTCTCGCGCGTCCACTGCCAGGTCGTGCGCACGCCGACGGGACGATGGATCCTGCAGGACTTCGGCAGCCGCAACAAGACCTTTCTCGGCGACGAACCCGTCGACAAGCACGAACTGATTCACGGCGACACGTTTTTCGTTGGCCCGGCGAAGATCATCTTCTCCGGCGCGCCGGAGGACGAATCGCAACTGATGCTGCTCGCCGACCGCAGCTCGGCCGGAGCCATCCGCGCCACCGCCGCCGGCCACGCCGACGACGAGGTGACCATCAGCGACGACGTGGCGACACTCGCCTCGGGCGACATGACCATGATGCCCGACGATCCGCTGACCATGCTCGCCGAGGACTCGCGCCGCTCCGGCGCCGGCGAAGACACGGACTGTCCGATGTGCGGCGGGCCGCGCCTGCCCAGCGCCAGGTTCTGTAACGCCTGCAACCAGAAGCTCGACGAGCGGCGCCAGGCGATCAACATCCGCGCCCCCCAGCAGAAAGAGTCGTTCTGGCGGCGGTTGTTTGGAAAGCGATAAGCGCCCGCGAACCCCCTCGATTCATACCGTGGTGCTACGTGCTATGGTTCCCGCGCTGAAACGTCCGCGCCGACGCGGCTCCGCGCCAACGTCGCCTGCGTGTGCAGGATGATGGCTGCGCCGATGATCGCCATCGCCCCGCTCGTCCACTGCCACCCCGTCAGCCGCTCGCCGAAGATAAAGTACGACGACACCCCGACGATGAACGGCAGCAGCAGGATTGTGCCCGCCGTCGTTGTCACGCCCAGCCGTGCAATGCTCGCATAGTAGAAGACGTGCCCCAGCGCAATCCCCAGCACCGCCGACACCGCCAGCAGCAACATGTGCTGATGGCTGAGCGACAGCACCTGCCCGCCGTGATCCCGCCCCACGAGCAACATGATCGCCACCATCCCCGCGGCCGTGTACTGGCTGATCGCCGCAAACGACTCGATCGAGCCGAACCGCCGCATCCGCTGCCGCACGGCCAGCGCGTAGCAGGCATACAGCGCCCCGGCGCCCAATCCCAGCGCCACGCCCAGCGCCGATCCGCCGCGCGGCAGCTCCGCGCCGAGCAGGATCGTCCCCATCGACCCGCCAAACACGGCGAGGATGCCCAGCCAGTAGCCGCGCGTCCGCAGCAGCCGCCGCTCCTCGGGAAAGAGCAGGTACGCGCCGATCGTAATGACGACGATCTGCAGCCGCAGCAGGAATGAGAGCAGCCCCGGCCCGATGTAGTACGGCGCCCAGGCAAAGCAGACCTGCCCGAGGCAGTTGAAGATGCTCGGCACGACCGCCGCCCGCCACAGCCCCCGCGGCAGCGTCCCCCGCAGCGCCCCGACAATCACCACCGGTGCCCAGATCAGCGCCGACAGCCCGTAGCGCCAGCCGTTCGCCGTCCAGGCGTCGATGTAGTCGGCAAAATAGCGCAGGAACAGCGGCACGCTCGTCCAGCCGAGCAGCGTCATGGAGACGAAGACCAATCCCACCGCCGTCGACCGGCCGCCTGCCCGCGCCATGGGAGCATTCTAGCCGCGCTCAGCCTCGCGTGTTGCTCAGTGAATGTCGCCCGCGGGAACCGGCGCTTGTATTCGCCCGCTCCTGCCACGATCATTTCACCATGACATTGATAGCCGGCGGGCCTGATCGGCTCGTGCAGCCGAAGACCGTTCCGCAGCGGCCCCGTGAGGAATCCAATGCTCGTACGCTTCAAATGCCCGGCCTGTCGTCAGACCCACATCCTCGACATGCCCGAGACGACGATCTTCATGACCTGCTCCACCTCGGGAAAAACGTTGCGGCTGCGCCTGCCCATCGGTGGCGACCTCAAGGCCGAAATCGTCGGCGAAGAGCAAAACGCCTCAGCCGCGACGGAAGAAGAGTAACGGCACCTAGTTCGATCCGCGATCGCTATTTCGGTGGATTCGCCTCGCGCGGCGGCTCGACGAGCAACTCATCCGCGTCCGTGAAGTAGTCGCGCACCAGGTCGCGCGCATACAGCGGCACCTGGTCGCGCGCGATCGCCTCGGCCGCCTCCTTCTCCGCCGAGACGAACACCGCCCGCAGCTCCTCCGCCGACTCCGGCCGGATCTGCACACCGTTCACCAGAAACCGCCCCAGCACCTGCCCCCGCGTCGTCGGCACGTGGCTCTGCAGCCGGTCGAGCCGCGCCACCGTCGGGTCGCCCGACACATCGTGCCCCGCGTGCCCGCTGCCCGACTTCCCGATGCCCGAACCGAGCCCCGTTCCCCCCTCGCCCTGCTTGCCGCTGCCCGAGCCCGGCTTCCCCGCCCCCCCGCTGCACGAGCCCGACTTGCACTGCCCCTGCTTCGCCCCGTGCGGACACTGCCCGCGCGCCTCTTTGGCCATGTTCGACAGTTGCGCCATCGCCTCATCGAGCTGCCCGCTGGCCGCCGCCTGCTCCGCCAGCTTCTTCAACTGATCGGCCGCCGCCGAAAAATCGCATTTCTGCCCCGCCTTGAGCGCGTCAGCCGGGATGGTCTTCGCCGCCCCCGCCATCGCCTGCCCCAGATTCTTGAGCATCTCCTGCGCCGCCTGCTGCTTGAGCATCTCCTGTGCCAGCTTGTCCGCCTGCTGCTGGCTGAGCGTCCTCCGCAGCATGTCGCGCATCGCCCCGCCGTCACCCCCTTTGAGCTTCTCCATCACCCTGGCCGCCTCGTCAGGACTGAGTCCGACGCCGCTGAGCGTATCCTCGATCCTTCGATTGTTCGCCGCCGCCTGCTCCAGCTTCGCGCCGAGTTCCAGGAACTCCCCTCGAATCTGCTGACGCACCTCCGGCGTTACCTGCCCGGCCGGATCGTTCAGCATCTCCTCGATCTGCTGCATGCGCTCCACGCCGGCTTCGAGGTCCCCCTGCGCCAGCGCATCCGCCACCTCCGCCGCGGGCGAGTCCGACTCCTCCTCCGGCCGCAACGGCCGCATCATCCGCTTCAACTCCTCGACCGCCCCGTGCTCCGGCTGCTCGCGCTGCTGCCGCACCGCCTCGGCCATCCGCTCGATCTGCTTGATCCGCTCGCGCTCGACGTCCTCCGGCGTGCGCAGTTGCTCCGGCGCCGGCAAGTCGGTCTCGTCCAGCTTGGCGTCGTCCTGCAGCCCCGGCGTTTTGGCGCGCAGCTCCTTCAGCCGGTCCGCCTGTTTCTTCAACTCCTCCTTGCGGCGAAGTTGTTCGAGTTGCTGCGACTGGGCCGCCTGCTGCGCCGCCTGACGCCCGAACAGGTCCATCGGCGGCAGCAGCCAGAACACCAGCACGGCCAGCACCGCCGCACCCGTCCCCGCCGACAGCGACTTCGGCCACCGCAGCGGAATATGCCGCGACACCCGCAGCCCCGCCGCGTGCCGCTCCGCATCCTCGCGCACCGCCTGCGCAAACGGGTCATCGCTCGCCGCGCAATGCAGCCCGCTGCTGATCCGCTCCCGCAGACCCGCCGCCTCGTCCAGCCGCGTCGCCGCCGCGCCGCGCGATTCGCGCGTCACCAGCGCCCAGACCCACGCCGCAATCGGCACGGCCGCCGCGATCCACAAGCCAATCGTCCGTAACGGCCAGACCAGACCGCCCGCCCGCGCCACGATCGTCAGCAGCACAAATGCCGCCGACCCCGCCACCAGCGCCCGACCCAGCAGCCGCAGCCAGCGGTTGAGCAAGAGCTGCCGCGCCGTCCGACTCACCTGTTGCTCGATGATCGACATCCGAAACAAGCCCTCCGCGCGTCCAAGCACCCCGCCCGCTGGTGCCCGCCGCCGGGACACCCTATTCTATTTCGCCTGTGAACACGGTCCAATTCACTTTTCCCGGCCAGGCCGGCGATGCGTGCATGTCCGATCGGCCGCTCAAATTCTCCCGCCGCCAGCGGCTCCGCCTCCGCCGCGACTTCGAGCGCGTCTTCCGCCGCCGGGTCAGCGCCTCCGACGGCCTGCTCGTCCTCTACGCCGACCGCAACGACCTGCCCTACGGCCGCATCGGCATCGTCGTTTCCCGCCGCCTCGGCAATGCCGTGACGCGCAATCGCATCAAGCGGCTCGTCCGCGAAGCGTATCGCCTCGGACAACATGACCGCCCCACCGGCCTCGACCTGATCTGCATCCCCCGCCGCGCCCGCGGCGTCACCCTCGCCGATCTCTCCGCCTCGCTGTCGCGCCTGACGGAAAAACTCGCCAATCGCCTCGCCTGATCCCCACGCGCCTCTCAACCTCGCAGAGGTTGTGCCCTCCAGCCCCGCCGACGTCAGCCGCAACCACCGCCGCCGCCACGGCGTCGGATCCGACGACGATTCGCCGTCCGAAATCACCCGCTGCACATAGCCCTTCTCGCACCCTCTTGGGTGGCATGCCTAAGCACTGCGATTCGCCCCCGCGAATCGCAGGCGCAGGCATGTTCAACGTGGGTGGGGGACGGACTCGGCGGACTGCGCGCTTCGGGCACGGCCTGCGTGGCACGGCCCGCCGCGCCGTGAAGCCGCGGTGCCCTGGGCCCTCCGCCTGCCATGCACGTCATCCCCCCCGGCCCCGTTTTTTCCTACCGCCCCGGCCCCCCGTTTCGGTAAAATGGGTCCGTCCGGGGACGGGAGTTCGGAGAGAGCGTCCATCCCCCCCTCTTGGCAGCGCGTTTTCGACGGCCGGTCCGCCCCGGCCGGTTGCCCGCGCGCACCCCGGTCTGCGTGGTGCAGTCCGCGTGGCATGTCGAGACAAGACTTGGGTGGCATGCCTTAGCCGCTTGATTCGCGCCCGCGAATCAACGGCGCAGGCATGTCGAACGGAAGATGGGCAATGACTCGCGACGCGCGTCAAACAA
>CAZNDQ010000035.1:0-15987 GCA_964571825.1 uncultured Planctomycetales bacterium
GACTCTCTGAACGCGCTGCACATGGAGACACGGGCGCGGCTGGAAAAGGCCAGTTGACCCCGTCGTAGCGACCCGTTCAGCGCTGGTCCGTCAGGCGTTCGCGCAGCGCTGCTGTGTCGAATTGTCCCTCCCGCCATGCCGCAATCACCTTCCTCGTTACCGTATAACCCGTGGTCGCCGCGGCGCCGGGTTCCGCCTTGTGCTCGGCTCGCCAGGCCTCGACGAATGCAGTGTCTGCGGCGTCCACCTCGGACGGAACAAAGCGCACGAGGCGGTCATTCTGATCCGCGGCGCCGCTCGCGGTTTGTCGGCCCACCAGCACGGGAACCGGGTAGGTCAACGCGAAGGCGGTCGCCAACGCCTCCTCCCGCCCGTCAAGCGACATGATGAGCGCGCGCACGCGGTTCTCGGTGGCCAGATCGACGAGGGCGTCGGCGCGGCGGACCCAGTCGGCGCGGCCGTCGCGCGCGTGGAATGATACCGGCCGCTGCTCGGGGTGCTGCTGCCAGTCGAGCGTGACCGCCAGCGTCGCCCCGCGGACGAAATCGCGCCCCGACTCGTCCAGCGGAAGCAGGCAGCCGATCACCAGCTCCGACGGGGCGGGCGCGTCCGGTGCCGGACGCTGCCTCACCATGCGCTCGAATACGGCAACCTCGGTTTGTCGCGGCTGTCGCGCGAGATCGAATTCCTCGTAGCGCCACGCGCCGTCGCGATAGGTTGCCACGTACACCGGACCCGCGTGATTTCCCGTCGTGTCGATCGCAAACGCGCCACCGACGCCGTTCCACGCCTTCGCGTCCGTCAGCGCCTCACGCAGCAGCCCCGGATCGCCGCCCGATCGCGCGATGCAGTCGAGCAACAGCGACGCCCCGTCAAAGGCGTGCGCCGCCACGGCGCCGGGCGAGTGTTCCTGTGTCTCCAGAAACTCGACGGCGAACGACTCCCACGCGGTACCGCCGTGCGCGGGATCGACCGTGGCGGCGGCAACGACGCCCTCGGCCGCCGGGCCCGCCGCTTCAAGGAACTCCGGCGTCACCACGCGGTCGCAGCAGACGAACGTGAACGAGTCGCCGCGCTGGCGCGACTGCCGCACGATCGCCGCGCAATCCGCGGCCGGGCCCCACAGCACGATCGCCCGCACGCCGACCCGGGCGAAGCGGTCGAGTTGGTCGGCAAAGTCGCGGTCGCCGGGTGACCAGCGTAGCTCGAAGCGGACCGGCTCGCCAAGCCGCTCGGCTGCAAGGCGAAACTGGTCCACCCCGACCTCACCGAAGCGGTTGTTGCTGCGGAACGTGCCCACTGCGCCGATGCCTAGCTGGTGATAGACGTGCTGCGCCAGCGCGTGCGCCTGCCGCCGCGCGTCCGGATACGTGCGCACCACCCACGGAAAACCCATCTCGGTCAGCGCCGGGTCGCCGATGGCCGGATTGACGAGCGGCACGCCGAGCGCCGCAGCCGCCTGCAGCGCAATGTGCGAGTCCGCGCCGTCGATCGTGCCAATGATCACGGAAACGCGCTCGTCGCAGATCAGCGAAACCACTTCATTCGAGGAAGCGCCCCAGAGCCCGCTGCTCGGCCGCACGATCAGTTCGATCGGCCGGTTGGGATGCGCCCGCTCGAACCGCCGCGCTGCCAGCCGCACCCCCGCGAGCATCTCCCGCCCCTCCATGCCCGCGTCCGTCTCGTCGAGCGGGGCGAGCACACCGATGCGGATCGCGGCGCCGCTCCCCGCGGCGTCTTCGGTATCAGCGCGATAGCCCGGAAGCGCCGCGGCCGGCGCGGCAAAAAACACGTCGGCCGGATCACCGTAGAATCCCCCTGGCAACGCGGTCCACGGATTGAGCTGCGGTGGAATCGAACCGGGCGCTGGACGCGGCCCAGCCTTACCGAGCGCCTGTGTTTGCTCGGCTGGGGACCTCGACGGTACAGCTCCGTTGGCGTCTACTGCGTGCGGCAGGCCAACCACCAGCCCGCGAGCTGTGGCGATCCAGATCTCGTCGCCACGGAACGCGACATCCAGCACGGCCGGGTGCGGCAGTGGCGCAAACTGCGCTTCGCCGGGATGATTGCCCGGTGGCGCCGGCGTCCACCACCGCTCACTGTCGGTCACGCTCAGCCCGGCATCCGTTCCGACCCAGACCAGCCCCTCGCGCACGTGGATGCAATAGACCTGATCTCCGGCGAGCCCGCCGTCCGCGCGGCGAAACGTCCGCCATGATTCGCCGTCCAGCAGGCACAACCCGACCGGTGTGCCGATCCACGCCCGGCCCGCACCGTCCACCGCCACGGCGGTGACACGATCGTGCAGAAGTCCGTCATCACGCAGCAGATCGAGCCGGTCGTCGCGGTCCGGATCGGTCGACTGGTGCCACCGCTCCCGCGTCAGATCGAACCGCAGCAGTCCGGAGCCGTTCGTCCCCACATAGAAGTCGTTCTCCCGCGCGGCCAGCGACGTGCACCACATCTCCGCGACCGGTGAATTGCTCCCCTCGTAAATCTGCCAGCGGTCGCGCGCCGGCTCATAGCGGCTGATTCCTGCGGCCGTGCCGATCCACACCTCGCCGCGATGGGCCGCGAGCGAATAGACGACGTCGTTGGCCAGGCCGCTGTCGAGTTGTCCGAACCGCTGTATCCGCCCGCCGCTCCGCCGCGCCAGCCCGCCGAACGTGCCGATCCACAGGTCGCCCGAGGCGGTGTCGAGCGCCAGCGCGCTGACCGCCGCGTGCGGCAGACCGTCGGCGGTCGTCAGCACCTGCCACTTGCCGTCGTGATACCAACCCAGCCCGTGCGGAGTGCCGACCCAGACGTCATCCCCGGCAACAAGTAGGCAGTTGACCCGATCGTGCGGCAGCCCGTCGGCCGTGCGAACGACCACCCACTCACGGTCCAGGCGAGGTCCGGCCGGTGCCACTTCGACACCCGCCACCGGACCCGCACACAGCACGAGCGCCACCCAGTTCGACCACAGCAATACGGTTCGCATCCGAATGCATTCTATCGGCCGCATCCGCGAGCACGAAAACGGCGTCTGCAGCCCGCGGGTTTGAGTGCCGGGTGGCGCGGGCCTAAGATTGAGGCGTCCGCGGTTTGCCCGACACCTCAGTGGTGGAGATGGAACATGGTCACGCGAATGATCCCGTTGGTGTGCCTGCCGCTTGTGCTGTGGTCGGCGGCGCCACTGGCCGCCCAATCCGAGACGTCGCAGAAACACTCGGAGGTCTGGAGCGTTACCGGCGGCGTCACCGTCATTCACTTCAACGAGGACCTGATGAAGACGCTCGGCATCACGTTGTTGACGGTCGAGGAGACGGCTTCGGGTCCGCCGCCGGACAAGACGAACATGGAAATGCCGCAGGTCGCCTTCCAGATCGACCCCGCAAGCACGTTCGAGTATTCGGTGATGGACTCGGTGTTCGTCAGCAACGGAGTGCAGGGCGGCCGCATTCTGCACAAGGGCGGTTTCACGCTCGCCATCCTCGGCGGCGACCAGAAAACGGTGCACCGCGTCGAGTTCAAGGACTTCGTCATCGACTATGCGCCGCCGGCCGACCCAGCCGAGAAGAAAAAGCCCGACGTCAATTACCTGGTGCTCAAGACCGCACGGCCCGAAAGCCCGGTGTACATGAACCTCATCGACGGCATGTCGATCTTCATCAACACCTCGCGCAGCGCCGACTACGGTGACGCCAAGGCCACGGACCAGCCCTATTACATCCGCAATTTCCTCGAGCCCGAGCCCGTTCTGTGGATCGGACATACCGACGTGCAGGTCAGTTCAGCCTGGGCCAAGCAGCTCGGACGGCCGGACCTCGACGGACTCTCGATCGCGCTGCTCGAGGTCAACGGCATCTCCGTCAATACGGGCAAGGAGGGTCCGCCGGCGCCGCGCGTCAACCGCGACGTGAACAAGCCCGGAAAATATCCGGCTCCGCCCGCGGAAGGAAAGTAATTCGGTGTGCCGGAAACCCGGCCGCCCGCTCGGCGCGGGCGCGATGCGGAGCCTCGCGCGTGTCGGACCTCAGTACACTCCTGACACCGGTCGAACGAGCCGTGTACGTGCGTGGCAGCGACCCGGCGGACCAGCGGCTCGCCGACGTCGTCCGCTGCCATGCCGCCGGCGAGGCCGCGTTGACGCCGGCTGACCGGGTCATCATCGGCTTTCCGCAGGATGAGGGCGTGCGGCGCAATCTTGGCCGGGTCGGCACGGCGGCCGGGCCCAACGAAATCCGCCGCGCGCTCGGCCGGTTCGTCGCGCCCGAGGCTGCCCGCATCGTCGATCTCGGCGACGTGCGCTGCGACACGGACCTCGAAGCCAGCCAGGAGCGCCTGGGCCGTGTCGCGGCGGCCGTGCTCGAGGCCGGCGCCTTTCCCATCGTGCTCGGCGGCGGGCATGAACTCGCCTACGGCCACTTTCTCGGCTATGCCAACCTCCGTCGCCCGACGGGGATCATCAACGTCGATGCCCATCTCGACGTGCGCCCGCTCCGCGACGGCCGGCCGCACAGCGGCTGCCCCTTCCGCCAGGCCATCGAGCACCCGAGCGGCGTATGCACTGGACCGCGCTACGTCTGCCTCGGCATCCAGCGGCAATCCAACTCGCCGCTGCTGCTGCGGTTCATGGACGAACACCACGCGGTCTACCACACGCTTGAAGAGTGCACCGGCGATCACCTGCTCGAACACGCCCTGCGCGAATCGCGCCGCATCCGCGCAGAGACGGCCGGACTCATGCTCACGGTTGACCTCGATTCGGTCCGCGCCGCCGACGCGCCGGGCGTCAGCGCGCCCTCACCTGTCGGGTTCTACGCCGATCAGGTGCTGCACGTCGTCCAGGAGCTGCTCAGAGAGCGACTGCTGACCAGCCTCGACGTGGCGGAGGTCAACCCGCAGTTCGACCTCGACCATCGCACGGCGCGTCTGGCCGCACTGTTTGTATACCAGTCCATTGCCATCTGATTGCGACCGCAATGCCGCCGCCCGTTTCCACCGATCGGCGCGGCACCGGGCGCCCCACCGTTTATCGCGGAAAGCGCTCCGGCTGCAGCAGGTCGCGCAGTTCTTCGACCGGCTGAGTCACGGGCTGAGTGTTGGGGCCCTCCCGCGGCAGGATCGCGTAGGCAAGCACGTTTCCGGCGATCGACCGCGCCGAGGCGGGTTCGTAGCCGAGCGCGTTGTAGACAAGGTGGCCGTTGATCGCCGCCGTCAGGTCAAATGGGCAGAAGACGATGCCGACCGTGCGCCCGACGCCCGCGGTGCGGATCGGCGGCGTCGCTCGCCCCGCCAGTTGCGCCAGCGACCAGCGGTTCGGCCGCAGGTGGCGCAGCGGCGATCCGCACCGCAGCCGACCCGTGACGATCGGATGCGTTTCATCGATCGGTTCAAAGGTCTCCGCGTACTCCTCTCGAAGGTACTGCTCGAAGGACTCGGCAAATCGGCGATCGCCGCCAACGGCGTCGGCGAGCACCAGTCCGCCTCCCGCAACGTAATCGCGCAGGGCGGTGCGCAGCGCGTTGTCCGGCTGCCACGGCCCGCGCCCGGCGATATGCAGCAGGTTGTAACCCGCCAGGTCCGCCGCGGACGCGACCACGACATCGCTCGTCGCCTCGACTGCCAGCCCGCGAAAGTGCCGCATCCACGGGTCCATCTCCTGCCAGGCTGTCGGGCAGACCCGCGCGTCGTCGACGTGCAGCCGCGCGACGCGCACGCGCCCGATCGGTCGTACGGCGTCCCCGGCGTAACCCTCGGCGCGCAAGCGGCCCGGCAACTGGTTGTACGCCGGCGCCGCGTACTGTCGGATATTCACCATGATCTCAAACAGGTCCGGGTGCGTGGTGTCCAGGTTGCGGTGCCAGGCGCCAGCGATGTCCTGGGGCAGCAGAAAGATGAACGTACGCAGGCCGTCGCTCATCCCCTCCAGCGGAACCACCGGCGTCGCGCCGTCCGTCTGCCCCCCGGCGCGAAAGACCGCATGGTCCGCCGCTAATCCCTCGAACCGCCAACCCCGATCACCGAAGAGCGCGGTGAACTGCTCCTTGAAGCTATCGGAAAACGCGGCCGACGACAGATTCGCATGGCCGACGATCGTGCCTCCCTTGTCGCAGTACGCGCGAAGCTGCTCGCGCTGCATCCGCGTGAATTCGATCCGCGCCGTGCCATTGATGTACAACAACGGCGCGTCCAGCAGGTCGTGCAGTGGCGAATCGGCCGTGACGATCTGCCACTTGTGGATGTTCTCATATAGCCGGTTGAAGTGGCGGCACAGGTAGTGCAGATCGCGCTGATAGTAATTCCAGCACTCCTCGCTCCCCACGTTCAACTTGTTGAAAAGGATCGGCGCCCGCCCGTAGACGAGAAACAACAGCCAGAACGAGTCCTCCACGACGTCACGGCCCCACTCCCGCTGCAGCGCCACCTCCACGCCCTCGCGGTACCAGTCCCGCCCGCCGATGTACTTGAGCCCGCTGGCCACCCCCAGCCGCTCCATGCCGAACTGCCGGTATCCGGCCCACTGACCTCCGGCAAGCGTCGGCACGATCATGTTCAGGTCCATCCACGCCAGACCCCGCCGGATCCCCTCGAGCACGCGCGTCTCGGCCTCGATCGTCTTGCGGTTCTTCCGGATCCCCTCGAATCGGGCGTATGGAGCGCCGCGCCCGGCGTAATACTGGTCGAGCACGATGTACAGCGAGTTGATGCCGGCGATGGCCATCGTCTCCCGCGGCGAACCGTCGTCGCGGCCGTACGCCCACGACCCGTCGCCGAGCTGCGTGTTGAGCCAGTGGTTTTCCACGGTCGTCCAGTATGACGCGTCCACTTCGCGCAGCAGGTTCGCACAGGCCCACGTGCCAAGCACGCCAAACTGCGTGCACGAGTTGTCGCCCCGGCTGCCCACCTTCGCCCCATAGTCGTACCAGCCGTCCGCGTCCATGGCGTCCCGCAGCCAGCGCGAATCCTCCACCAACAGCCGCCGATAGCGCCCCCGATCCTCGACGCCGGCGTCACGCTCGAGCAGCGTTGCCCAGACGTTCGCCCGCAGCGCGCGCGAATAGGTCCCCGGAGGGCTGTTCTCCTCCAGGAACCGGACCGCGTGCTTGACCGCCGGCTCATGCCGCGAGACCCCGGCCGAGAGCAGCGCAAACGTCGCCAGCGCCGTCTTGCCGCCGTAATGAATCCCGTCCATCTCCGGCCAGAACGCGCGACGCAGTACCATGGACTCGACGTTCGCCGTCGAAAGGTCGTGAATCTTGCCGTCTTCCGTCCGGATGCGCACCAGCGCGTCGCCGCGAGAAACGAGTTGCCCGTCCACCACCCGCGCCGGACCGCTGCCGATCCGCACGCGCACTTCCCACCGCTGCAATTGCGCGCCGATGATCGCGGCGATCCCGCGCTGGACGACCGTATCGACCTCGGCATCCGTCACGCCGAACGCCCGCGGCGCCAGGATGGCGATGGCCAACACAACAATGCTCAGCGGAGACTTGCGCATACCCGGAGACTCCGGCCACCGCGCCTGTGGAATGCAGGATCAGCCGTACCCTGTGGCGCCGGTACCCGTCGCACGGAATAGGCACGTCACGAGTCGTACGCGCCACTATTGTGGTACATTCTGCCCTGCCAGCGTTCCGCTCTTGTACCATTAATTGTCTGGGAATGCGCGGACTGCAATGGGGTCGGGCGCCTTTACGATTTCCCCGTCCCCTGCTACATTGCCCCTCTGCGCAACGGACGGGCCGTCGGCCCGCCGTCCCGCTTCAAAGCGACCGAGTCCGGTCCTGTCGCCGCCGAACGCACGATGCGGCGCTTCCGGAGCCGATTCCGCGCGGATTCAGAGTTCAGGTGCATGCCGGCCTGCCAGCCCGGCACAGGAGCAGTTTGAAACATGGGTCACTACACGGGTCCGAAGGTCCGCCTCAGTCGCAGCCTCGGCGTGCCGATCGCCGAGACTGCCAAGCACCTCAACATGCGCCGCACGCAGCGCCCCGGAATGCACGGCTTTCGTCGCGCCCGACAAAGCCTCTACGGCCGGCAGCTTGCCGAGAAGCAGAAGCTCGCCGTCTACTACAACCTGCGCAACGGCCAGATGCGCCGCTACATGGAAGAGGCCGTCGCCTCCAGCCGCGCCGCGCACGAGGTCCTGCAGGAAAGCCTCGAAACCCGTCTTGATAATGTCATCCGCCGCCTCGGCTGGGCGCGCACGATTTGGCAGGCGCGGCAGATGGTGGCGCACGGCCACATCTACGTCAACGGCCGAAAGGTCGACCGCCCCTCGTTCCGCGTCCGCCCCGGCGACGTCATCACCCCCAAGGGCCGCAGCGAGAAGTTCATCAAGGAATGTGCCGAAACCGCCGAGGGCCCCATCGCTCCCGAGTGGCTCTCCCTCTCCGAAAACAAAGTCGAGGCGCGCGTCACCCGGTTGCCCTCGCTCGAAGACGTCCGCCTCCCCTTCGAGATCAACTACAGCCTGATCATCGAGTTTTACACCCGCTGATCTGGCATCGTCCGTGCTCCGACGCCTATGCTCCCCCGGCGTGCGAACCCGGATCGTAACGCCGACCGCCGATCTCGCATCCAAATGCCGGAGGATCGCACATGAATGCGCTGCCCAACCCACTCGAACACCGTAAGCCGGATCATCCGATTGAGCGCATTTTTCTCCAGCGCTGGTCGCCGCGCGCGATGAGCGGCGAGGCCATCCCCGAGCCGGAGTTGATGCGGCTGTTCGAGGCCGCGCGCTGGGCGCCGTCGACCTACAACGAACAGGAATGGCGATTTCTCTACGCACATCGCGATGGTCAACACTGGCCGACGTTCTTCGGCCTGCTCGCCGAGGCCAACCAGACGTGGTGCAAGAATGCCAGCGTGCTCGTCGTCATACTCTCTCATAAGGTTTTCTCGCGCAACGGCAAGCCCAACCCCGTCCACACCTTCGACACGGGCGCCGCTTTCGAAAACCTCGCGCTGCAGGGCGCGGCGATGAACCTCGTCGTCCACGGCATGGCCGGCTTCGACCGCGACAAGGCCCGCGTCGCGCTTGCCGTCCCCGACGACTACACTGTCGAGGCGATGATCGCCATCGGCCGCCCCGGCGATCCCGCCGCGCTCCCCGACGACCTGCGGCAACGCGAAATCCCCACCGGCCGCAAACCGGTGCGCGAATTCGCCCGCGAAGGCCGCTTCGCATTCTGACATTATCGCCGATCCTCCGGCCCCGTCTCGCTTCACACGCACGTTCAGATCGGATTGCGCGCTACGCGCTCCGCGCCGATTCGCCCCACGCAACTTTGCCGTAACCTCATCCCGCCTCACGCATCCAAACGCTGCAACGCCGGAGCCGGTTCCGGCCGACCTGTGACTGGAGACGATCATGCTCGCACGAATGGTTTGTATTGCCGCGTTGATCTTCATCATGCCAACGTCTGCCCCGGCCGATGAAACGCCGACCGGTGCCGCCGCTCCCGACATCACGCTCGCCGACGGCTCTCGCCAGTTCCGACTGTCCGACGCTGCCGGAAAATACGTTGCGCTCCACCTGCTCCTTCCGGCCGAATGTCCCTACTGCGTCCGCCAGCTCGCCGAGTATGAA
Source organism: uncultured Planctomycetales bacterium (assembly GCA_964571825.1). Taxonomy (GTDB): domain Bacteria; phylum Planctomycetota; class Phycisphaerae; order UBA1845; genus CAZNDQ01. Next base: position 9,584 of record CAZNDQ010000035.1, read on the forward strand.
ATGAACGCCCCGGCCGTCGCCGGCGTCATGCACGTCTTCATCAAGCAGGGCCCTACGGCAGACTTCGCCGCCTGGCGCGACAAGCTGACGCCGCAGCAGGTCGAGTCGACGCTGGTCTTCCCCGATCCCGAAAACTCCGTTGCCCGCGCCTTCGGCGTTCCCGACGGCTATGAGTTCTACGGCCACAACGCCCATTACCCGGCCCTGATCGTGCTCGGCCCCGATCAGCGCGAACTCTTTCGCCATGTCGGCCGAAACAACGCCGACCGCTTGCCCTTCTCGCAGTTCGCCGCGCAGATGGCCGACGCCACGCGCGATCCCGCCTTCGCGCACTTCAATGTCGTGAAGGGCAAGCCCGCCATCGACGGACACGACCCCGTCAGCTACTTCAACGGCTCGCCGCGACAGGGCTCGCCCGACTTCGCGTCGAGCTGGCGCGGCGTCACCTACCACTGCTCCGACGACGCAAATCGCCGCGCCTTCGCCGCCGATCCGGCAAGGTACGTCCCCGCCTACGGCGGCTGGTGCGCCACCGCCATGGCCGAGGGCGGACGCAAGGTCGAGATCGACCCTGGGAACTACAAAGTGACCGACGGACGACTCTTCCTGTTCTACAAGGGCTGGAAGGGAGACGCTCTCAAGGAATGGAACAAGGACGAGCCGACGTTCACGCGAAAGGCCGACGCCGCCTGGAAACGCCTCATGACCTCCGCCCGTTGACGGCCCACGCCCGCCCGGCCATCATACCCCGAATCCGGACACGCCTGAGTCCGCACGGATGCGACGGCGCGGCCGCGTGTCCGACGCCAGAGTTCCGCCGCCCGTTCCGACGAACGGCGGCCCAACCGCGGCTGCCCCGCCGCGGCTGTCCCGGCCCACGGATGCGCGCCGGGATCTTCGACGGCAGAGGATTCCCCTGATGATCGGATCCTTCCTCACGAGCGAGGCCGCCCTCGCCGACCCCGAGGACACGGGAATCAACCGCACCCACGCCCCCGTGGCCGCGCTCGCCGAAGTGCTCCGCCAGCTCACCGCCGTCATCCAGTCCCTCACCGACGAGCAGTTCGCCGCCGCGCCGGTCGGTGTCTTTCCCAGCAGCATCGGCGGCCACGTCCGTCATTGCCTCGACCACGTGGCTGCACTCCTCCGCGGCGCTGAATCCGGATGCCTCAACTACGACGACCGCAAGCGCGGCACCGATGTCGAAACCGATCGCCGCATCGCCCTCGACGAGACGCGCCGCCTCGAACGCGAGGTCGTCCGTGCCTGCGCCCAGCGCCCGGACCGCCCGATCAGTCTCACCTCGCTGCTGACTGCCGCCGGACCGGCTGTCGACGTCCACACCAGCCTCTCGCGCGAACTGACCTTCGTCCTCAGCCATACCATCCATCACAACGCCGTCATCGCCGCCATGGCCCGCACGCTCGGCGCCGACGTCCCCCCGTCATTCGGCTATGCCCCGGCAACGCTCTCCTTTCTCCAGCGAGCGCAATGTGCACCGTCACCGTCGTGCCGCTGAAACCGCCGCACGCGGAGTGGAACCAGCCCGGACGCGGCGGCCGGCCGACGCTGCGCCTCGCCTGCAACCGCGATGAATCCCCCGACCGCCCGCCTGCCCTGCCGCCTGTCATGCGGCGATACGGCACCCGCACCGCCATCCTGCCCGTCGATCCCAAATCCGACGGCACCTGGATCGCCGTGAACGACGCCGGGCTCGTCATCACGCTGCTCAACGCGCACCGCCCGCCGCTCTCGGGCGACGCGCCGCGGCCCCCCGATCTCGATCTGCGCACCGGCCGCCGCAGCCGCGGCACGATCATCCCGGCGCTCCTGCACTTCGACACCGCCGCAATCGCCGCCGACTATGCCACGCAACTCGACCCCTGCGACTATCCGCCCTTCCGCCTGCTCGTCGTCGATCAGTTTAAGGTTGCCTGCATCGAGAGCGACGGCGTGCAGCGGCGGCTCGATGCCACGCCCCTCGGAGCCGCCCCGCTCATGTACGCTTCGTCCGGACTCGGCGACCATCTCGTCGACCCGCCGCGCCGCGCGCTCTTCCACGAGATGTTCGCCCCGCCCGCCGACCTCATCGCCGCCCAGGATGCCTTTCACCGCCATTCATGGCCCGACCGCCGCCATCTCAGCGTCTGCATGAGCCGGCCCTCGGCGATGACCGTCAGCCTCACCGTCGTCGAGGTCCGCCCCGACTCCGTCCGACTCGACTATTATCCGGCGCCGCCCGACCAGTCTCCGTCGCCAATCTCGCTCACCCTCAGGAGGCGCTGAACCCGGATGACCGCCCTGCGCACCATCCTTCGCGCCGCCACACTTCCGCGCATCTACCTCGCACTGCTCCTGGTCTCAGCGCTCGTGCAGACCGTGCGCGACCGGACGCCCGCCCCTGCCCTCGACCAGAAGACGGTCGAGCTGCCGCGCCAGCGCGCCGCCGGACCCGCCGAAGGCGCCCCCGTCCGTATCGCCTACCGCGACTCTGGCACTGGCGAACCCGTCATCCTGCTCCACGGCAGCCCCGGCAGCGGCCGCGAATTCTCCCGCCTCGCACCGCTCCTCGCCGAATCCCGCCGTGCCCTCGTCCCCGACCTGCCCGGCTTCGGCGCCTCCGTCCGCTTCGTCCCCGACTACAGCATCCGCGCCCACGCGCGCTACGTCCTGGCGCTCATGGACGCGTTGAACCTCGAACGCGCTCACCTTGTCGGCTTCTCCATGGGCAGCGGCGTCGCCCTCGAAATGGTCCGCCTCGCCCCCGACCGCGTTCGCTCGCTCACCATGTACGGCGGCATCGGCATCCAGGAGGGCGAGGGCAGCGGCGACTACGCTTTCGAGCACTTCAAGTACGCGGTCGGGTTCGGCGCCTTTGTCCTCGCGCCCGATCTCCTCCCCCACTTCGGCCTGCTCGGCCCGCGCTCGGCGCGCTTCGCCTTCATCCGCAACTTCTGGGACTCCGATCAGCGCCCCTTGCGCGCCGTGCTTGAACAGGTTCGCGCCCCGCTGCTCATTCTCCACGGCCGGCGCGACCCGCTCGTCCCCGCCTGGACCGCGCGCGAGCACCACCGCCTCGTCCCCCACAGCGAACTCGTCATGTTCGACGACAGCCACTTCATGCTCTTCTCCGCCGAAGGCTCCGCCCGCATCGCCGCCGAATTGATCCCGTTCCTCGACCGCGTCGAACAACCCGGCTTCGTTCCCACGCGCCGCACGCGCGACGACGTCCCCGCGTCGCAGCCCGCGCAGGAGATATCCTCGCTCCATCTTCCCCGCGGCCTCGGCCCCTGGGCGCAGGTTGCCCTCATCGCCGCCGCCACTTTCGCCTCCGAGGACCTCACTTGCATCGCCGCCGGCCTGCTCATCCGCCGTGCTGAACTCGACTTTTTCGTCGGCCTGCTCGGCTGCTTCTTCGGCATCCTCGTCGGCGACCTCGGACTCTGGCTGATGGGCCGGCTCCTCGGCCGTCGCGTCATGCGCTGGCACTGGGTCCAGCGACGGCTCCCCACGGCCCGCCTCGACAAACTCGGCGAATGGTTCGACGCCCAGGGCTGGAAGGCCGTCATCGCGGCCCGCTTCCTCCCCGGCACGCGCTTCCCCGTCTACGTCTCCGCCGGCGTCCTCGGACGATCGGCCGGGCGCTTCCTCTTCTGGGCCGCCCTCGCCGGCCTCCTCTGGACGCCGCTCCTCGTCATCCTCGTCGTGCTCTTCGGCGACGCCGTTGCCCGCCCGCTCGAGGCCTTCATGGGCCACGCCTGGCTCGCACTCCTCGCTGCCGCCGCGCTGCTCCTGCTGATCGTCCGCCTCGCCGCGCTCGCTACGACCGAGGTCGGCCGCGCGCGCATCATCGCCCGCACCGCCCGGCTCTGGCGCTGGGAGTTCTGGCCCACCTGGCTCTTCTACATCCCCGTCTATCCCTGGATCGCCGCCCTCGCCCTCCGCCACCGCGGCCTGACCACCCTCACCGCCGCCAACCCCGCCATCCCCCTCAGCGGCATCGTCGGCGAATCAAAGTATGATATTCTTTCCAAACTACCCACCGACTGGGTCATCCCCGGCACCCGCATCGACCCCGGCCCGCTGGCGCAGCGGACCGCTCAACTCGACCGCTGGCGCCGGGATGGCGGGCATCCCTTCCCACTGATTCTCAAACCCGACGCCGGCCAGCGCGGCGCCGGCATCAAACTTATCACCTCCGACAACGAGGCCGCACACTATTTCGAGCGCTATCCGCTTCCGGTGCTCGCACAGTGTTACCATCCCGGCCCATTCGAGGCGGGTATATTTTACTATCGCCTCCCCCACGAGCCCCACGGACAGATCTTCTCCATCACCGACAAGCACTTCCCCTGCCTCGTCGGCGACGGCAAGGCCTCCATCGAAACCCTCATCTGGCGCCACCCGCGCTACCGTATGCAGGCCCGCGTCTTTGCCGCACGGTTGAACGGCCAACTGGAAATGATCCCCGCACCCGGCCAGCGCGTTCGCCTCGCCGTCTCCGGCAACCACTGCCAGGGCACCCTCTTCGCCGACGGCGGACACCTGTTGTCGCCCGAACTCGAACGCACCATCGACCGCATTGCCCGCCACTTCGCGGGCTTCTACTTCGGCCGCTTCGACGTCCGCTACCGCGACGTCGTCAACTTCACCGCCGGTACGGACTTCTCCATCATCGAACTCAACGGCGCCACCTCCGAGTCGACCAACATCTACGACCCGTCGTGGTCGCTGCTCCGTGCCTATCGCCTGCTGTTTCGCCAGTGGAGCCTGCTCTATCAGATCGGCGCGCTCAACCGCCGGACCGGCGCTCCGGTTGCTCCCCTTCGCACGCTGCTCGCCGAAGTCCGCGCCTACTACACGCGCCAGCAGGCCGATCCCGTCGCCGATTAGCTGCCCGGCCTATTCACGCGGAACTCGCCGCCCGCTGAACGCCACGCCGATCTCGTACATTCCCTGCCTCAGCGGCACGCGCCGGATCACCCGCGCATCGCCCGCCACCAGCCACTGCACCTCCGGCGTCAGGTCCATGTGCAGTGCCACCTTCGGCCCGATCCGCGAGCCATCTTCGGCGCCCACGCGAAAGGCCGCCCCGCCCGGCGAAATGTTCACTGCGTCGCAATGCCCGACGCTCAGACCGGAATGCCACTGCATCGTCCCCGTCCAAGGAATGCGCATGCTTCTCCGTCGTTCCCGTGCCGCCAAAGCCATGCTCCCGTCTCCTTCCTGTCTGAATCCGGTCGCGACGATCCTGTGGAATCCTCGCGTCATGCCGATCTTCTCTCGACGGCGCGCGACCACACCGGCCGCGCCGCGGTTCCCCGACTCCGTCTGTGTGTCCCTGGGTGTTACGCCCGCCTTGCCCGCATCCGACCGGCCCGCGTCGATCCGTGCTCCGGGCAGGGGTCGCACATCAACTGAGAATCTCGGCCACGACGAGATGCCCGCCCGCGCCGTCCGGTTTCGTCCGCCGCACGATCGCCGAGCGAAAGCCCACGCGCAGGTTGCGTTCCGGCCCTGCCGGACAGATGCGTTGGCCCACCTGAGGCAGGTCGCTTTGCCCGGTCCGCAATACGAGCCCGTCCAGCGATCGCTCGATCAGCCGGCTCTCTCGTGGTCGCCGGCCCCCCGTCACGCGCCACAGGAGCTTCTCATCCGTCTTCCACCGCGCCGAGCGCCGCCGTTCATCCGTCCGTTTGTTCGGAGCCGGCGGATCGCCGCCACCCTCATTCTGATGCGATCGCGGATCCTGGACGGGAATCGAGCGGCGGGACGAAAGCAGCTCGCGCGTTTCCGGCGAAAACAGCGGCGGACGTGTCTCGCCGTATCCCTCCCACGCGCGCTCGTTGCGGCCGTCGTCGACGGCCGGACGACACTTGGGGCTCATCTGGTTCTCTCCGCCCCCCGACCGGCGCTGCTAATTCGGCAGTCGGCCCCGCTCGCTCCAATCTATAACTGCGGATTCGCCCAGCGCGTTTCACGCCACGTCCGCTTCAATCCACAACCTGCGAAAGCGACCTGCGAGCGCGGTCCGCGCGTTCGCGCTACACGGGCTGCCGCCGAAACGAATGCGATTGTCCGGAATTCAACCTGCCGGAATCGGACGATATGACGGTCCGCAAAACGTCAGGGCTGCTCGATCGGCTGCTGATAGCGGACCGCAACGAGGTACAGGTCATCATGCACGCGGCTGACGCGACGCACCTGCGCGTCGACCACGGCGCTGTCGCCGAAATCCGGATCGTGGTCCGAAGTGTACACCTCGGCGCCGGGCAGCGGATAATTGGTCACGCCGCGGCGGAACGAATGGATCCGCCCGGTCAGCCGCTCGATATCGCCCTCGCCGAGGAAATCGACCTGCGCGAGAATCCCGTTCGCCTGCGCCGGGTCGCGCCGCTGCGCGC
>CAZNDQ010000036.1:0-1572 GCA_964571825.1 uncultured Planctomycetales bacterium
CGAGGAGGTCAAGGGCACGGGCAACTCGGAGCTGCACCTGGACCGGCGTCTGGTGGACCGGCGCGTCTGGCCGGCGCTGAACATCCCGGCGAGCGGCACGCGGAAGGAAGAACTGCTGCTGGATCCGAAGGAACTGGAGCTGGTGTACCGGCTGCGGCGGGTGCTGGCGGACATGAACCCGGTGGAGTCGGTGGAACTGCTGCGGAACCGGATGTCGAAGGTGAAGACGAACGCGGAGTTCCTGATGACGATGGATCTTTCCTAGTGGCCAGTGACGAGTCGCGGAGTACCGCGACGAAGAAGTGGCCAGTGACCAGTGGCCGGTGGCCAGTGGAGGAGTCGCGGAGTACCGCGACGAAGAATTCGGCGCGGGTCGGCGTGCTGGGGGCACCGATGATCAGAGATGCTTCGCTGCGCTCAGCATGACAACGCGATGTGGGATGTGGGATGTAGGAGAATTGCGGAACGCGGAGTGCGGAATACTGGCGAACGAAATGCACTCAGCGTGCTGGGGGCACCGATGATCAGAGATGCTTCGCTGCGCTCAGCATGACAACGCGATGTGGGATGTGGGATGTAGGAGAATTGCGGAATGCGGAGTGCGGAATACTGGCGAACGAAATGCACTCAGCGTGCTGGGGGCACAAGCGATTAGAGATGCTTCGCTGCGCTCAGCATGACGGCAGGGTGCGCTCGGCCTGACGGTTGAGTGTGGCGGAGTGGAGATCGCCGGGGACGGGCGCGAGCGCGCCGGCTCCGGCGCTTCGTTTTCCGGCGGGCGGAAGACAGGATGCCCAAGCGAATCGCCATACTGGGCTCGACGGGCTCGATCGGTACATCTGCGCTGGAGGTGATTGAAGACCTCGGCGCGGAGTACCGGGTGACGGCGCTGGCGGCCGGGACCCGGTGGGAACTTCTGGCGGAGCAGGCGGAGCGGGTTCGGCCGGAGGTGGTGGCGCTGGGCGACTCGGCACACGCTGAGGCGCTGCGGACCCGGCTGAACGGCCGGTGCCGCGTGCTGGACGGGGCGGGGGCGCTCCATGAGCTGGCGGTCTGGGAGGGGGCGGATACCGTGATCTCGGCCGTGGTCGGCGCCGCGGGTCTGCCGGCGACGGTGGCAGCGGTTCGCGCGGGCAAGGACGTGGCGCTGGCGAACAAAGAGACGCTGGTCGCCGGGGGTGCGGTGGTCATGCCGCTGGTGCACGAGCGCGGCGTGCAACTCATGCCGATCGACAGCGAACCGTCGGCGATTTTTCAGGCAATGCACGCGGGGCACGAGCGCGAGGTGCGCAAGGTGTTTCTGACGGCGTCGGGCGGTCCGTTTCGGACGTGGGGGTCGGAGCAGATCGCCGCGGCGACGCGTGAGGAGGCGCTGCGGCATCCGACCTGGCAGATGGGGCGGAAGATCACGATCGACTCGGCGACGATGATGAACAAGGCGCTGGAGATCATCGAGGCCTGCTGGCTGTTTGATCTTGACCCGGACGAGGTGGAAGTCGTCATTCACCCGGAGTCGATCGTGCACAGCATGGTGGAATTCTGCGACGGCTCTGTGATCGCCCAGATGGGTAC
>CAZNDQ010000036.1:1582-15748 GCA_964571825.1 uncultured Planctomycetales bacterium
TCTGACGTTTCCGGAGCGGCGTCCGTGCTGCAGCCCGGCCCTGGACGTGCATGGGCTGAGGCGGCTGACGTTCGAGCCGCCGGATTTCGACCGGTTTCCGGCGCTTCGGCTGGGCTATGAGGTGGCGCGGCGCGGCGGGACGTCTGGCGCGGTGCTGAATGCGGCGAACGAGGTCGCGGTGAACGAGTTTCTTGCGGGGCGAATCGGCTTTTCGGACATTACGCGGCTGACGGCGGAGGTGCTGTCGCGGCATGAGACAACGTCTGCGCCGACGCTCGAACGAGTACTCGAAGCGGACGTCTGGGCGCGTGAAGAGGCAATCGGATGCTTGAATCCCAGCCAATCCTGACGGCGTCGCTGCTGGCGGCCGCGCCGGCCTGGCTGAACCAGATCGGCGCCATTCTGCTGGTCATCTTCGGCTTCAGCTTCATCGTCTTCGTGCATGAGCTGGGTCACTTCATCGTGGCCAAGTGGGCGGGGGTGCGCGTGGACCGGTTCGCCATCGGCTTCGGCAAGGAGCTGTTCGGCTTTACGCGTGGGGAGACGCGGTATTCGTTTTGCGCGCTGCCGGTGGGCGGCTACGTCAAGATGCTGGGGCAGGAGGATTTCGAGGTTGACAAGAGCGGCGAGTGGGCGGTGAAGGAGGACCCGCGGGCGTTCTCGAACAAGCCGATCGGCAAGCGGATGGCGATCGTCTCGGCCGGGGTGGTGATGAACCTGATCTTTGCCGCGGTGGCGTTTGCCGTGGTGTACATGGTCGGGCTGGAGAGCATTTCGCCGGTGATCGGGCAGGTTGTGCCGGCAAGCCCGGCAAACCTGGCCGGCGTGCAGGAGGGCGACAGGCTGGTGCGGATGAACGGAATGACGATCCGCAGCTTCCAGGACATCAAGATGGCGACGGTGCTGGCCGAGCCCCACGAGCCGATCGATGTCGAACTGCTGCGCAACGGTCAGCCGGTGCAGACGCGCATCACGCCGACGGTGAACCCGATGGACGGGCTGCTGTGGCTGGGGGTCGGGCCGGGGTACACGACTCAACTGGCGGCAGTGTCCACGTATATGACGATCCCGGGCCAGCCCGGCCCCGAGCCGGGCGATCGGATCGTGGCGGTGGACGGGCGGCGCGTGGACAGCTTCATGCCCGTGTGGGAAGTGATGCTGCGGTCGAATGGAGCGCCGATCGAGTTGGATGTGGAGCGGCCGGTGGACCCGGGCAGGGCGGACGGGCCAAGCGAGGAGCGTCGGGTGTATTTCCGGGCCCCGCTTGATTTCACGCCGGCCGGATGGGAGGGCGAGGGGACCAAGAACCTGCTGGGGCTCGTTCCGCGGCGGCGGATCATCGAGGTGACACCGGGCAGCCGCGCGGAACTGGCCGGGCTGCAGCAGCGCGACGTCGTTGTGCGCTGGGATGGGATCGACAATCCAAACTACGGCGAGATCATTTCGTCGATCGAACGGAGTTCCGAGACGGACCTGCGCGTACGCGTGCTGCGCGACGGTCAGGCGGTCGATCTGATGGTGCGGCCGAAACCGTCGGGGCGTTGGTATCGCCGGGGCAAGCCGAAGGTGGGTGCGGCGCTGCAGGGGCTCGAGGAGGAGGCGGTCGAGGTTGACGGCGAGCGCGGTCTGGTTGTTGCGGATATTCTGAAGGAAGTGGATTCGTGGGCGCAGCCGGCGGCGGACCTGGTGCGGCCGCTGGAAGGTGCCGATGCGCCTGAACCGATGGTGCGCGGGGCGCTGCTGATGGCGGTGGACGGGCAGGCGGTGAGCAGTTGGTATGACCTGCTGGGTCGGCTGCGCGACCGGGCGATCGAGGCGGCGCAGGCGGGGGCGGACGTCGGGTCGGTGGCGATCACGTACCGCAATCCGGGTGGGGCGGCGCAGACGAGGACGATGCGCGTGCCGACGTCGATCAAGACGGGGGCGGGGCTGCCGGACGGTTCGGTCATTCTGAGCATCAACGACGAGAAGTGGGCGACGGTGAGGGATCCGCAGGGGCGCGACCGGGAGGTGAGCGTCTCGTACTGGCTTGGTGCGCGGCAGATTCTGGGCAAGTACGTCGGCCGGACGGTCGAGGTGAAATACTACGTGGTCGGCGAGTGGACGGAGCGGGCGACGCAGTTCAGCGTGACGCAAAACAACCTCGACCCGTGGCTGATGCGGTTGAACTATCAGGGCGTGTTATCGTCGATCTATCCCTTTCCGCATACGGAACCGCTGCGCGTGCGCAACCCGCTGGCGGGGATGTGGGTCGGCGTGAAGGAAACATTTTATATCATCCTGCAGGTTTATACGATCATGGAAAGGATGATCTTCACGCGGACGGTGGGGCTGGAGAACATGTCGGGTCCGGTGGGGATCGTGAAGATGGGGAGCGAGATCGCGCAGTCGGACCTGAACCGGCTGCTGTGGTTTCTGGCGATGATCTCGGCGAACCTGGCGGTGATCAATTTTCTGCCGCTGCCGATCGTGGACGGGGGGCTGATGGTGTTCCTGCTGATCGAGAAGATCAAGGGGCAGCCGGTGAGCCTGAAGACGCAGGTCGTGACGCAGGTGATCGGGCTGGCGCTGATCATCGCGGCATTTGTATTCGTCACGGTGATGGACCTGAGCAAGTTCTGACGCATCGGGATTCCCGGTCAGACCATTCATGCAGCAAGGCGCAATGCTTCCGGCATCGGCGACGGCCAGGGGGCTCGGCCGGTTCCTGCCCGCGGCGATATTCATCGTCACATATGCGGCTTTTTTCCCTGCGCTGTACGGCGATTTTGTCAGTTGGGACGACTGGGCCAACGTGCGCGACAACCCGCACTTTCGGGGGCTGGGGCCGGAGCAGCTCCGCTGGATGTTCACGACGAGCCACATGGGTCACTATCAGCCGCTGAGCTGGGTTTCGCTGGCGGTGGACTGGTACGTGTACGGGCTTGAGAGGCCGTGGGGATACCATCTGACGAACAATCTGCTGCATGCGGCGAGCGCGGCGGTGTTCTATCTGATCGCGGTGCGGCTGCTGCGGCTGGCGACGCGACGCCCGGAGGCAGAAACCTCGGAAGGCAGCGATGACCGGGCCACGCAGGTTGGCGCGGTTGTCGCGGCGCTGCTGTTCGCGGTGCATCCGCTGCGCGTGGAGTCGGTGGCGTGGATTACCGAGCGGCGCGACGTGCTGAGCAGCCTGTTCTACCTGCTGACAATCGTGTGCTATCTGCGCTATGCGACTGGCGCGGCGGGGCGGCGCGGGTGGTGGTTTGCGCTGACGGTGGTGTGCTTTGTGTGTGCGCTGCTGGCCAAGGTGATGTCGGTGAGCCTGCCGGTGATTCTGCTGGTGCTGGACGTGTATCCGTTGCGACGGATCGGGGGGCAGAGGGGTTGGGTGAGCGCGGCCGGGCGGCGCGTGCTGTGGGAGAAGGCGGTGCTGCTGGCGCTGACGGTGGCGCCGATGGTGTTGGCGGTACTGTCGCAGCGCGGCGTGAACTCGATGATTCCGCTGCGGCTGCACGGGATTCCTGGGCGATTGGCGGTATGTGCATACGGGGTGGTGTTTTACTTGCGCAAGTCGCTGTGGCCCGTGGATCTTTCACCACTGTACGAGTTGCCGGCGCCGGTGCGGCCATTGGAGATTCAGTACCTTGCGGCGGCAGTAGTGGGGCTGGGCATCACGCTGGCGACGGTCGCACTGCGGCGGCGGTTTCCCGCGGGCCTGGCGGTGTGGGTGTGTTACCTTGTGATCCTGTTTCCGGTGCTGGGATTGTTACAAAATGGGCCGCAGATTGCGGCTGATCGGTATAGTTATCTTTCGTGCCTCGGGCCGGCGCTGCTGGCGGGTGGGGGCGTGCGTGCGGCGTGGCTGGGGCGATGGTCAATCGGCGGCCGCGCGGGATTGTGCTTGACGTGCGGCACGGTGGTGGCGGTTTTCGGTGTGATGACGTGGCAGCAGTGCGGCGTGTGGCGGGATTCGCTGGCGCTGTGGACGCAGGCGGTGGAGGTTGAGCCGGACTGCGGTTTCTGCAACAGCAATCTGGGTCAGGCGCTGGAGGCGGCGGGGCGCGAGGCGGAGGCGGAGAGGGTGCTGCGCCATGCGATCACGGTGCGGCCGCGGATCGAGACGGCGCACTACATGTTGGCGGGTCTGTTGCGGAAGCGCGGGGAGCTGGACGCGGCGGTGGGGCACTATCGTGCGGCGCTGGAGATTCAACCGGATTACGTGGAGGCGATGGGGGACCTGGCGACGAGCCTGTATGTGATGGGAGAGGCGGACGAGGCGGTCCGGTTGTATCGGAAAGTCATTGAACTGGCGCCGCGGCGGGCGGCGGCGTATCGGAACCTGGCGGGCGTATTGGCGCAGCGGGGGGAGTGGGCGGAGGCGGAGGCGATGGGGCGGCGGGCGACGGAGCTGGCGCCGGGGAACGCAGAAGGATATTATAACTATGGCGGAGTGTTATATGGGCAGGGGAAGTTAGGCGAGGCGGAGCGGGCCTATCGCAGGGCGCTGGAAATCAACCCGGCGTACGTGGAGGCGGTACTGAACCTGGCGGTGCTGCTGCGGCAGAGCGGGCGAGCGGACGAGGCGGCGGAGGTGCTCCGCGCGGGAATCGGAGCGGCGCCGCGCGCCGTGAGGCTGAGGCGGATGCTGGAGGAGATCGAAGGGGGGTAGGGAAGCGCCGGCGGTGGGGGGAGTCAGGGACGGCGGTTCCAGTGGCGAAGGGGGCGGGACAGATCGACGACGAGTTGGGCGCCGGGTCCTAACGTGGCCATCTCCAGCGATACCACGTCGGCGGGGGGTTCGTTGCGGCGGAAACGGTAGAGTCGGAGGCTTCGGGCGCCGATGCGGCCGGCGGCGCCGGCGAGTGGCATTTCGCCCAGCGGAACGAAGCGGTCGGTTTGGAGCAGTTCGAGAAAGCGCGTGTAGAGCGGCGTGTTCATCTCCGGGCGGTCTTCGGAAACAATGACATCGACGCCGAGGCGGTCGAGGGCGGCGAGCATGTCAGCATCGGTTTGGGCGAGGGGGCGGTAGTCGCCGAAGCAATCCTTTTCGCCGGCGGAAAGGATTTTGCTGGCGCGGAAGACAGTGCACGAGAGAGCAGGGTCGAGACGGCGGACGTGCCAGATGAAGGCAGCGTCGATGCGGCCGTGGAAGAGGATGCGGCGGGTGTCGGTGGCGGCGAGGGCGCGCCGTGCGGCGGGTTCGTAGCCGGTGAGCGGGGGGCGGCGGCGCTGGTAGAGCGTCGTGGCTGCGCCAAGGAGGATCAGCGTTACGACGATGGGGGCGAGGCGCGGGCGGTTGAGTCGGGCAGTCAGGTCGGAGCTGGCGGCGAGGCCGAGTGTGAGGGCGGCGGGCCAGGCGTAGACGAGGAAACGCGTGGGGCGGTAGGCGATCAGCGCGAACATGAGGAAGGTGGCGGCGATCCAGGCGAGGAGGGGCAGGACGGATTGCGGTTGGCGGTGCGCGCGGAGGAGGGCCCAGGGGATGCCGAGGGCGGCGAGCGCGTAGAGGGTCGGGCCGAGGGAGGAGAAAAGCGGCGCGCCGAGGTCGCCCCAGCCGAGTGCGTCGCCGTGGGTGAGCATGCTGGACCAGGCGCTGATCAGGCGGAGGGTGACGGCGTAGTAGGTGCCGACGAGGGCGGCGGCGGGCGCGGCAAGGAGCCAGAGTGCGGGGCGGCGGAGGAGATTCCAGCGGCGCGCGAGGAGGAACTGGGCGAGGAGGGGGCCGAGGACGATCATGCTGTGGGGGCGCGTGAGGGCGGCCGTGGCGGCGAAGAAGACGGCGGCGGCGAGTGGCCGCGTGCGGTCCGTGCGGAGGAAGCGGTCGAAGAAGTACACGGCGAGGATCATGAAGGTGAGGGTGGGGAGTTCGAGCATGGTGTGGGTCGTGAGGTTGAAGAGTTCGGGGACGAGGGGCAGCGCGAGCGCGGAGGCGAAGGCGATGCGCGGGCCGACGTGTCGCGCGGCGAGTGCGTGCCAGCCGATGAGCGCGGTGGTGAGGAAGGCGGTCATGAGTGCGGCGGCGACGAACTGCGAAACGCCGAAGAGGGTGAAGGCTGCGCCGAGGATAAGGTGAAAGAGCGGCGGCCAGTGGACGATGCCAAGCGCGGGGTAGCGGGCGTAGTAAGCGCGGGCGAAGGCGGCGGGGTCGGCGAGCGGGAGTTCAACGAAGAAGTCGCGCCAGAAGGCGGCGGTCATGAGGTGGCGCGCCTCGTCGTTGTTGTACCACGGATCGCCAAGGTTGCCGGCGAACAACATGATCACGCAGGCGTAAAGGGTCAGCGCGACGACGGCGGGTGCCGATCGGGTCAATGTCGGATGTCGGATGTCGGATGTGGGATGTAGAGATTTCGGATTGCGGATTGCGGATTTCGGAATGGGGAGGGAGTGACGAAGTAACGAAGTGACGAAGTGACGAAGTTGTGGAAGGGACTCCTCGCTGCGCTCGGAGTGGCGTGATAACTGGCACGAAGGCACAAAGGCACGAAGGGAAGGCAAAAAAGGCCTCGCTTCGCTCGGCAGAGTTTTCGGCAGAGGGTGGTTGTTCAAGCTCTGACGTCCATGCTGAGCGCGGCGGTGGCGATGGTATGGCCGCGGAACGATATTCGGACGTGATTCATCGGCGGGTTTCGACCGAGAATGTAGTAGTGGGTGTGGGGACGAGTGCGGGGTGAGCGTGAGCGGGCGGCGCGGGGGGTGGGGTTTATCGGACGCAATGCGAGTTGCGGTAGCCACAGGTCGCGGCATACTGCCCGGACACGCGACGGGTGATGCGTCGGTCGTGAAATCGGCTGCTCAGGGTGTCGGATGAGCTGGGAAGCCTGGCTTACGCTGGTCGTCGTCGGTGCTGTTTTGTTTGCGCTGGTGCGCAACATCGCGCCGCCCGACGCGCTGGTGCTGGGGGGGACGATCGTGGTGGGTTTGGCGGGCGTCATCTCTCCCGCCGAGGCTTTGAGCGGTTTCTCCAATGCCGGGATGCTCACCGTCGGCGCGCTGTTCGTCGTGGCGGCGGCGATGCGCGAAACGGGCGCCCTGGACGCGCTGAGCCGGCGGATCTTCGGGAGGGCGCGGTCGGAGCGGTCGGCGCTGCTGCGGATGTCGCCGGCGGTCGTGGGGATGTCGGCGTTCTTCAACAATACGCCGATCGTGGCGATGTTCATCCCGGCGGTGATCGACTGGTGCCGCAAGCACCGCGTCTCGCCGTCGCGGCTGCTCATCCCGCTGTCGTATCTGGCGATCGTGGGGGGGACGATCACGCTGATCGGCACCAGTACGAACCTGGTCGTCAACGGGATGATGGGCGAGGCGGTGAAGGCGCACGCCGACCGGCCGGAGATCGTGCAGGCGCTGCGGCCGATCCGGCTGTTCGAGCTGGCGTGGGTGGGCCTGCCGCTGAGCCTCGCCGGTGTGCTGTATCTGTTGACGGCGGGGCGGCGGCTGCTGCCCAATCGCAAGGACCTGTTGGAACAACTCGGCGATGCGTCGCGCGAGTACATGGTGGACATGCGCGTCGATGCGGGGTGCCGGCTGATCGGGCAGACGGTGGAGGAGGCGGGGCTGCGGCATCTGCCGGGGCTGTTCCTGGTGCAGATCGGGCGCGAGGACCAGACGATCTCGCCGGTGAGCCCGGACACGCGGCTGCGCGCGGGGGACGACCTGCGGTTCGCCGGGATCGTGAGCACGATCCTCGACCTGGAGCGGATTCCGGGGCTGGTGCCGGCGACGGTGGGCGGCGCGGCGATCCCGCCGGCGGAGCAACGGAGTCTGCGCTTCAGCGAGGCGGTGATCTCGGCGCAGTCGCCGCTGATCGGCAAGAGCATCCGCGAGGCGGACTTCCGCGCGCTGTACAACGCGGCGGTGGTGGCGGTGCACCGCGGGGCGGCGCGGATCGAGGGGAAGATCGGCGACATTGTGCTGCGCGCGGGGGATACGCTGCTGTTGCAGGCGGGGCCGCACTTTTCGCGTGCGCACCGCAACAACCCGGACTTCTTTCTGGTGAGCAGCGTCGAGGATACCCGGCCGGTGCGGCATGACCGGCTCGGCGTCTCGGTGCTGCTCATGGCGGGGCTGGTGGTGCTGATGGCGACGCGGGTGGTGCCGGAGGTGCTGGCGGCGTTCCTGATCGCCGGGCTGATGGTTGCGACGCGGTGCATCTCGGCGTCGGATGCGCGGCAGAGCGTCGACTGGCAGACGCTGCTGACGATTGCCGGGGCGTTCGGGCTGGGGAAGGCGCTGGAGAACTCGGGCGCCGCGCACGCCTTCGCCGAGCTGATCGTGCGCGCGTTCGGCGGCGAGGGCGCGATGCCGTGGGCGGCGCTGGCGGGCGTCTACCTGGTAACGCTGATCGTAACGGAACTGATCACCAACAACGCGGCGGCGGTACTGATGTTTCCGCTGTCGATCGCCGTGTCGATGGAGCTGGGCGTGGATGCGCGGCCGTTTGCGATGGCGGTTGTGTTCGCGGCGTCGGCGGGGTTTGCGACGCCGATCGGGTACCAGACGAACATGATGGTTTACGGGCCGGGGGGTTATCGGTTTGGCGATTTCGCACGAGTGGGCGTGCCGCTGGACGTGCTGTTGGGGGCCATCGCGGTCCTGATTATTCCGCGGGTGTGGGGAATGTGACGGAAGAATTGCGGATTGCGGATTGCGGAATGCTGGCGATTGGGCGTGCGTCGGCGTGCTGGACGGGTAGTGCGATTAGAGATGCTTCGCTGCGCTCAGCATGACACGGAAGAATTGCGGATTGCGGATTGCGGATTGCGGAATGCTGGCGATTGGGCGTGCGTCGGCGTGCTGGACGGGTAGTGCGATTAGAGATGCTTCGCTGCGCTCAGCATGACGGGTGGCGGTTGGTCAGGCGGCGGGGCGGTGGCGGTTCTCCATGTCGGTGAGCATCATGAAGACCATGAGTGCGCCGCCGAGGGCGCCGAATCCGGCCATGCCGTAGACCCACGAATTCCAGCCGAACCGATCGATCATCCATCCCAGCATCAGACCTTGCAGGGTTGCCCCCCAGTATTGAAACGAATCGATAAAGCCCGCGGCAAAGCCGGCCATCTTTCGCCCGCCGGCGTCCATCGCGGCTGCCGTGCCAAGAATAGAATGAGTCGAGTTGCACGTAAACGCGACCAGAATGAGTGCTGTGCAGACAATCCACAATAACTGGGACTTTGAAATGATGAGCAGCAGCAGGAGCAGCGTCTCTGAGAAATAGAGAAACGCGGCGACCGGCGCTCGTCGCCCGCGAAAGGCGAGGTCGGAGACGTATCCGGAGATGATGGAACCGGCCATAGCGACGAAGGGAATGGAAAACGCCACGACCTGAAACGGCTTAGAATCCAATTCGAGGTTGTGTATTTCCTGAAAATACTTCGGAAACCAGTCGTCGATTCCGTACCTGACGAAACCGGTGCAAAAATAGGCGCCGGCGAAGAACCAGACGGCGCGGTTGGCAACGATCGTGCGAAACACATAGCCCAACGGCAGCGGGGCGTCATCCGCGCTTCCGTCGATCTGCTCCAGCGGTACCGCACCCGGAAAGCCGGCTTCTTCTGGCGTATTTCGTGTGATGACCAACATTAACGTCGTAATCACCGCTACAACTAGTGCCGGAACGAAGAAGACCAGTTCCCAGCGACCCGCATCGACGTGAAAATGGTAGATCGTAAACCCGGCCAGCAGCCAGGGACTGAGGCGGTTGTTGACGAACCGGCCGAGGCTGATCATGACGCCGAAGATGCCGGCAAACCGGCCGCGTTCCGCGCGCGCGAACCAGGCTGTGTTGATTTTCACCATGCCCGGCGCGCCGTATGACTGGAAATATCCATCGATCCACCGGATTGCAGCGAACCAGCCGAGCGTGCCGAGGAGCGGTCCGAACTGCTTGTGATAGGCGCCGAGTCCGAAGAGGAAATTCATCAACGCCGTACCGTAGCCGCCGATCGCCATTGTCAGGCGCCCGCCGAGCCGATCGGCAATAAGCCCGTTGACGAACTGGCCGATCGCGTACGCCCAGTGGCGCGACCCTGAGATCAGGCCGTATTGAGCGTTGCTGAAACCGAATTCATCGCAGATGCGCTTGCTGGCGAATGACAGGTTGTAACGGTTGAGGTAGTACGATGCATAGGTCAGGCCGAGGAAGAACCAGTTAACGCCCCGGCGAAGGCGGAATCCAGGGGGATGGACAATTTTGGGCTCGTCTGGAGGAGGCGAAGCGGGCACGTTGGTCATTGGCCCTTCCCCGGCACTTGCGCGGCGCGAGACGGATGGACGAGGCCCGGCGCGTTGCCGGTAGCGGCGTGCGGTGGGGCGTTACGCACCGGTCTCGCAGTTCCCACTGTGGCATCCCGCGCTCACGCGGCGCGGGTTGAGCGGCGTAGTGTGGCGGAATCGCGCGTTGGCTGCAAGCGCGCCGGTGGGGTTTGGCGGTGGCTGAAAGCCGCGAATCCCGGTGGCTTGTCGACTGTGTTAGAGTTTGGTTAAACCTGTCGCGGAGGGGTTTCGGCGTGCTTTCGGCGTCGCGGGTGGGTCGTACAATGCCGCGCGAAACGGCCTGCTCCCGGTGTCGGGTGGCGAACCGCGCCTCGGCTTGACCCCTCTGGGGGGTTGACCTATGACAATGGTCATGGCGCACGACCGACAATGGTCGGCCCGCCCGAGCAGGAGGATTGGCCGTTGATGAGTATCGCGGACATGTTCCGGAAGTCGCCGTTCGAGCCCCTGCAGCAGCACCTGAACAAGGTCAAGGAGTGCGTCGCCTTTGTCGTGCCGATGTTTCAGTGCGTGCGCGACGAGGACTATGAGCGGCTCGGTGAGCTGGCCAAGCACGTGTTCAAGGCCGAACATGAGGCCGACGTCATCAAGAACGAAATCCGGCAGACGATCCCGACGACGTTCTTCCTTCCGGTGTATCGGGGCGACCTGCTGGCGTATCTGAAGCTGCAGGACGACATGGCGGACACGGCCGAGGACCTGGCGGTGCGCTTGCAGATTCGGCAGATGCACCTGCCGGAACCGTTGCGTGACGACGTGCTGGATCTGGCAGTGAAGGTGGTTGCGGTATGCGAGAAGCTGTACGAGGCGGCTGATTGCCTCAACCGCATGGCCCAGCAGGGGAGCTTCGCCGGTCAGGACCTGGAGCGGCTGCTGCGGGTGGTGGCCGATGCGGAGCACACGGAATGGGAATGCGATAAGGCGGGTTTTGCGCTGGCGAAGAAGCTGTTCGCGCTGGAGGACCAGATGCGGGCGACGGACATCTTCCTCTGGTCGCGCGTGCTGACGGAGCTGGGAAAGCTGGCCAATTGCGCGGAAAAGACGGGCGAGCGCGTGCGGCGGATGCTGGCGAAGTAGCGTTCGCGGCGCGGGTTCGTTCGATGGCAAGGGGTCGCGGCGTCTTCGACCGCGGCCGCGCTGCGGGTTCGTCGTCTCACGGTCCCATCTTAACTGACCACGATTATGAACTTCACGCTCATCGCGGCCGGTGTGATCGCCCTGACGATGCTCGTCTGGGACTCGGTGGAGGTGGGTCGCAATGACGCGGCCAACCTGGTGAAC
Source organism: uncultured Planctomycetales bacterium (assembly GCA_964571825.1). Lineage (GTDB taxonomy): Bacteria > Planctomycetota > Phycisphaerae > UBA1845 > CAZNDQ01. The sequence goes on from CAZNDQ010000036.1 coordinate 13,118, forward strand.
GCGGTGTTCGGGGCGCGGCTGATGGCGCGGCGGCGGGCGGTGCTGATCGCCGGGTTGGCCGTCATCCTGGGGGCGACGTTTTCGTCACAGGTCATCGAGACCACACGCAAGGGCATCTTCGATCCGACGGCGCTGGGCTCTGACATCTGGGGCGCCATCGCCATCTACGTCAGCGTGTACGTCGTCGACACCGTCCTGCTCTACGGTTTCTCGGCGTTCGGCATGCCCGTCAGCACAACGGCCACACTTGTTGCATCGCTGATGGGCGCGGCTTGCGCGGTCGGCGGTCCCCATATCGTCCGGTGGGGCAATGTGAACGACGTGGCCCTGACCATCGTCTATTCGATCGCGTTCTCCGGTATCGGCGCGTTCGTTGTGCAGCGTATTTCGCGCTGGGCGCTGCGTGATCAGTCGCGGGCGCTGCCGACGCTGCTGCGGCACGGCTGGTGGGTCGGCGGCGGAATGTGCGCCGGAATGGTCTACTTTCTGCTGCTCAAGGGGATGAAGGCCGTTCCCTGGGTGAAGCAGTTCAACGTGTATTGGCGCGCGCACCTTGATCCTTTCGTTCTGGTGCTCCTGTTGTGGGTCCTGTTCGCCATCGTGCTGCTCGTGTTGCTGCTGTGCCTGCGGGACCGGATGGCGTCGGGGTTGTTTCCGTCGCTGGCCATCCTCGGGATGGTGGCCATGGCATTTGCCTTCGGCCAGAACGATCTGGCGAACTGCGCTGCGCCGGGCCTGGCCGTGCTGAATATCCTCTATCGGCATATCAAGGTGGGCGACGACGTCGCGGCGGCGACGGCGGTGAACATCCCGATCTGGGTTTTGTTCCTCTGCGGCATCCTGCTCTTTCTGGGGATGCGGACCCGCAACGCGCAGCGCGTGACCAAGACCGAAGTGAACACCGGCAGCCAGGGGGACCACGTCGCGCTTTGGGCCCCGCACTGGTGCCTCTGGCTGGCCTCGCTGGTGCTGAAGCTGCGCAAGCGGAAACCGGCGCTTGCTCCGGCGCCGACTGTCACGGCGCTCGGCAAGAAGGTGCACTACGATCCGCTGCGTGCATCCGTGATGATGGCAGTCGCAGCCAGCGTCATCGCCCTGGCGTCAGACCTCGGCATGCCGGTATCCACCACCTATGTGGCATTTGCCACCATTCTCGGCTCCGGTCTGGCCGACCGCGTCTACCAGCGCGGCGATGCGAACCTGAAGATCGGGCGGGCAATCTGGGTCGTCTTCAGTTGGTTTGCCGGCGCCGCCCTCGCCATCGGCGCTGCGGCCGTCGTCGCCCTCTCCGTCTACAAACTCCAGTTGTTCGGCATGGCGCTCGCCATCGCAGTCAATCTCGTCGTGCGTCGCGTGCTGCAGGTCCGCGGGGACGCGCAGCAGCGGCGGATTCGCGACGAGGCGCGCGAGCGCATGGATCCGGATCGTTACGCGACCGAGTACGCCTAACCGGCGCGGTGCAATTGGCCGGTGCCGCCGCCGCGGATACAATGCAAGCGTGTCAACGCAGGCGGACGCGACAGCCTTTGCCATCGACGCGGCTCTCCTCTGCCACGAGCTTCATTGCGAAGAGATCGTGGTGCTCGACCTGCGCGGGCTGAGCGGCGTGACGGACTTTTTTGTGATCTGCACGGGGACATCGGACCGGCAGATGCGGGCGGTGGCCGAGCGGGTCATCGACCTGGGCGCTGCGCGGGGTATCCGGCTCTTCGGCCGGGCGGGGGAGAGCGTCGGCGAGTGGATATTGCTCGATTTTGTCGACGTCGTGCTGCATGTGTTCGACGCGCCGCGGCGGGCGTACTATGACCTTGAGCTGCTGTGGGGGGATGCGCCGCGGATCGACTTATCTTTTCCGGCGCACGCGGCCGGGAAGTCGCGCTCGGCGTAGGGATACTGGTCAGCGCCGGCGCGGTCGAGTGGTCCGCAATACCCGGCAGTGCAATCAGAGAAGCGAAACCGGGTCGCAGTCCACGATGAGCTGCTTGACGCGCGCCTCAAGCGCCCCGGGCGCGCCGAGCCGCGCGAGGACGGCGCTGCGCTGCGCGGGCGACATTCGGATCAGCAATTCCAGGCGAAACTGGCCGCGGATGCGTGCGATCGGGCAAGGCAGAGGCCCGGCCAGGACCGGCAGATCGTCGTGAATCTCGGGCGCGAGTAACTCGCGCAACTTTGTGGCCAGCTTTCGCGCCTCCTGCTGGAGGTGGCGCCAGCGGTGGTCGGCGAGCACGATGCGCACGAGGCGCGCGTAGGGAGGGAGCCGCAGCCTGGCGCGGGCGGCGAGTTCGCCGCGGGCGAAGTGCTCATAGTCCTGGCGCACGGCGGCGCGGACGGCGTCGACGTCGCCGTGAAAGGTCTGGACGATGACGTCCCCGCCGTGGGGCCGGCCGGGCTCGGGCGAGCGGCCGGCACGTCCCGCCACCTGTGTGACGAGTTGAAACGTGCGCTCACCGGAGCGGAAGTCGGGTACGGCGAGCGAGGTGTCGGCGGAGATGACGCCGACGAAGGCAACGAAGGGAAAGTCAAGCCCCTTGGCGATCATCTGCGTGCCGAGGAGGACGTCGATCTGGCGGTTCTCGAAGCGGCGGACCATGTCCTCGTACGGCCCGCGGTACGTGCACCGGGCAATCCAGC
>CAZNDQ010000037.1:0-8846 GCA_964571825.1 uncultured Planctomycetales bacterium
GGAGCGGCAGGGAGGGGTGAGCTATCCTGGGCGAAAGTCCTATAATCCGGGGTGGATTGAGGTTTCAGTTGACCTTTCGCAGTCGCACGGCAGTTGCGCCTAACCACCGAGCTGGTACATCTGGACGCGGGTGGAAACACCAAGTGTAACGAGCCGCGTGGACGCGGGGGTTGCTTCTGCGCCGGTGGCGCCCGGTGACGTTAGTGAGTGTCCGACGGGCTTGCGCTGGACGGCGCGGCAGAGCAACTGGGCAAGCTGCGCTTCGTCGGCGCCGCTACGCAGCGCGGGGCGGAGGTCGACCTCGTCGTCGTTGAGCAGGCAGAGGTGCAGCCGGCCGGTTGCGGTCAGCCGCAGCCGGTTGCACGCCGCGCAGTACGGCGCGCTGACGGGACTGATGAAGCCGACGACGCCGCGCGCATCAGGCAGGCGATAGTTGACGGCCTCATCGGCCGGGTCGGCATTCTCCAGCCGGACCATCCGCCCCAGCGCCTCTTCGATCCGCCGGCGCAACTGCGAATTGGAGACGAAGTGCTCGCGCGAGAAGGCGCCGCACTCGCCGTTGCCAAACGGCATCAACTCGATGAAGCGCATGTGCCAGGGCCGGTCGAGCGTGCGCTGCGCGAGATCGACGACGTCGGCATCGTTGTGGCCGCGGGCGACTACGACATTCAGCTTGATTGGCGTCAGCCCCGCGCGCTCGGCAGCGGCGATCCCGGCCAGCGCCTGCTCGAGCACGCCGCGCCGCATCAGCCGCGCGTAATGCACCGGCCGCAGTGAATCGACATGGATGTTGACGCGGCGCAGCCCGGCCCGCGCCAGATCTTCCGCCAGCTCCGACAGCCGCAGCCCGTTGGTCGTCATCGCCAGCGGCCCGGTGCCGTCGATCCGCGCCAGCCGCTCGACAATCTCAAGCAAATCCGCCCGCATCGTCGGCTCGCCGCCGGTCAGGCGGAACTTGCGGAATCCGGCGCGCACGGCCGCGCGCACGACCCGCTCGTATTCCTCCGGCCGCAGGAGATCTTCCGTCAGCGCAAAACGCGCCACATCTTCCGGCATGCAGTAGCGGCAGCGCAAATTGCACCGGTCCGTCAGGGACAGGCGAAGATAGACGATCCGTCGCTGGTGCTGGTCCAGTGGCATGTGCCGCGTCGTCCGCCGCGTCGGCTGAAAGCGTGGGTGCGAGTCGCCCGCTTGACCCGAGTGCGCGAGCGGCCGATTATAGCCGGTTCGCCGATCCGCCGGGAAACGAACACGCGGACCGCGCACGACCCCATGAGGTGACACGGCAGCATGGCTGAAAAGCGGAGCGCGCGAAAGCGGGTCGGCCTGTGGATCGTCGGCGCTGGCGGCAACGTCGCTGCCACAACCGCGCTGGGTCTGTCCGCGCTGCGGCGCCGGTTGTGCGGCACGACCGGCATGGTCACCTGCCTGCCGCTCTTTTCGACGATCCCGCTTCCCCGAGCCGAGGACATCGCCGTCGGCGGACACGAGATCCGCCCGCCCAATCTTCGCGCGGCCGTGCGCCAGCTCCGCGAACAGGCAGCCCTGTTCACCAGCGAAATGATCGAACAATGCGCGGCGGACCTCCGCGCGACGGAAAAGTCGATCCGGCCGGGGACGCTTTACGCAGCCAGTCCCGCTGTGCGGCGCCTCGCCGAGCCGGGCTTCGTGCCGCGCGACCGCTCGGCGGGTGCGGCGGTGGAGCGGCTGACGGCCGACATCCGCGCATTCGCGCAAAGGCATAACCTGGCGCAGTGCGTGGTCATCAATCTGTCGTCGACGGAAGCGCCGTTCGCCCTGCAGCCGTTGCACCGGCGGTGGGCAGGGCTCGAACGCGCGCTCGCCCGTCCCGGAAGCACGCCGCTGCCGTCCAGTTCGCTTTACGCGATCGCCGCTTTCCGCGCCGGCGCAGCGTTCATTGACTTCACACCGTCCTGCGGGCTCAATCCGCCGGCGATCCAGGAACTCGCGCAGCGGCTCGGCCTGCCCTATATGGGTCAGGACGGCAAGACGGGCGAAACGCTGCTCAAGAGTGCGGTGGCGCCGATGTTCGCCGCGCGGAACCTGCGCATCCGGAGCTGGAGCGGTTACAACATCCTCGGGGCGAGCGACGGAATGGTGCTCGATGATCCGAAGACCAAAGCGAGCAAGTTGCGCAGCAAGGACCTCGTCCCCGACGTCGTCGGGTACCCGGTCGAGACGCGCGTGGCGATCGACCGCGTCGATTCGCTGCACGACCGCAAAACGGCGTGGGACTTCGTCCACTTCGAGGGATTTCTGGGGACCCAGATGTCGCTGCAGCTCACGTGGCAGGGCAGCGACTCGGCGCTGGCGGCGCCGCTGGTGATCGACCTGGCGCGGTTGGGCGCCTGGCACCTCGCGCGCGGCGACGCGGGCTGCCTGACGCACCTGGCATGCTTCTTCAAGAAACCGATGGGTACGAAGGAGCACGACCTCTCGTGCCAGATGCGGATGCTGAGCGAAACGATCGCCGGCGCCGGCGGAGCCGGTGGTCGTTGACGCGCGGCCGGCGCAGGCAGGCCGGAATCACACCGGTCGTTTGCCGGTGCGAGGCACAACCATGCAGGACAGGCTCGCCTATTCGACCAACGCCTACATGCGCTTCAGCATGGATGACGCCATCCGCCGCGTCTCCGAACTCGGCTACGCCGGCGTCGAGCTGATGGCGGACAAGCCGCACGCCTGGCCCGCGACGACCTCCTGTGCGCGGATCGAGGCGATCCGTGTGCACGTCGATCGCTGCGGGCTGAGCATCTCCAACGTCAACGCCTTCATGATGAACCAGATCAACGACCCGCGACATCCGTACTGGCACCCATCGTGGATCGAGCCCGACCGCCGAATGCGCGTCATTCGCTCCGAACACACCCGCGCCGCGCTGAGCATGGCGGCGGCGCTGGGCGCGCCGTGTATCACCACGGAGCCCGGCGGGCCGCTCGAGGAGGGGATGACCTTCCGCCAGGGGATGGACCGCTTTGCCGAGGCGCTGCGGCCGGTCCTCGAACACGCCGAGCGGCAGGGCGTGCTGCTGCTGGTCGAGCCCGAACCGCAACTGCTGATCGAGAACGCCGAGCAGTTCGAGGACTTCGCCTCGCGGATTGACTCGCCGGCGCTGGGGCTCAACTACGACATTGGGCATTTCTACTGCGTCGGCGAGCCATTGGCGCCGACGATCCGGCAGCTCGCGCGGTACATCCGGCACGTACACGTCGAGGACATCGCCGCGTCGCGCGTGCACGAGCATCTCGTTCCCGGCCGCGGCGCGATCGACTTTGCCGAGCCGCTGCGCGCCTTGCGCGAGATCGACTACGCCGGCTGGATCACCGTCGAACTCTATCCGTACATAGACGACCCTGACGGCGCCGGGCGCGAAGCGCGCGAACACCTCTGCGCCGTGCTGGAGAGCCTCGACTGATGGTCAAAGCGTGGCTGCAGCTCGTCCGTCTGCCCAATCTCTTCACCGCGATGGCAGACACGGTCGCCGGCGCGACCATCGCGGCCGGCGCGCTGCAGTTTTCGCCGCGCCTGGCGTTTGGCATGCTCGCTTCGATGCTGCTCTACGCCGGCGGCGTCGCTCTGAACGATGTATTCGACTTCGAGCAGGATAGGCGCGAGCGACCACAGCGCCCGCTGCCATCGGGGCGCATCGGCCGGCGCCTGGGCGCGGCGGTTGCGCTGACGCTCCTCGTCGCCGGGTGGATCGTCGCGTCTTTGATTTCGCACCACGCTGCATGGATCGCGGCCACGATCGTGTTCGCCATCGTCCTCTACGACTCGACCGCCCGGCGTACGGCCGCCGGGCCCGCTGTCATGGGCCTCTGCCGCGCGCTCAACCTCGTGCTCGGCATGACTGCGGGCGGAATGGCACTCTCCACCCAGATCCCCCTTGTCGCGGTGTTCGCGGCACTGGCGGTGTGGGCATACGTGGCGGGTATCACCTGGTTCGCACGCAAGGAGGCCGGCCGGCCGCGCGCCGAAGACCTGCTCCCGGCCATCGTTCTCGCCGCGGCCGGTGTCGGGCTGACGATCGGCCTGCCGCTCGTCTTCCGCACCGAGCATCACAGCTATGTCGTGCTGCCGATCACGCTGTTGGTGCTGGTGATTGCACAGGGATTTGGCGCAGTACGCAGCCTGAGCGGTGCGGCCGTCCAGCGCGCTGTCCGGTCGTTGGTGTTCGGACTGGTCGTGCTCGACGCGGGCCTGGCATGGTTCAGCGGCGGTGCGTTCGCCGGCGCGGCGACGCTGGCGCTGCTCCTCCCCACCCTGCTCGCGGGGCGCTGGATCTACTCGACGTGAGGCGCCGCGCAGAGGAAGTAGTTCATGCCGCCGTAGGATCGCGCGCGCGTCACCACGTGAAATCCGGCATCCTGAAGCAGCCGGCAGGCCTGCGGTTCGTCGAGAAAGTCCGCCTCATGCCCCAGGCCGATGAACACGGAGAATACGGATGCGCCGAGCGTGAAGGGGATGATCCACAACCCCGACAGCCCGGTTGTGCGCACGTGGCTGAAGAACAGGTCGTTCAGGCTGGCGTGCCGGTCCGGATCGGTGAGCACGAGCACGCCGTTGTCGGCGATGACGCGGCGGATCTCGCGGAGCACCGCGCTCTTGTCCCGCAGCGGATAGAACGCGTTGCAGAGGATCGCGACGTCGAATGACTTGTCGGGCAGGGCGCACAGCCCGCCGACCGCATCGCCGCAGAGCAACCGGTACGGCGTACGTCCGGCGCACTTCTGCCGTGCCCGCTCCAGCATCTCGCGCGAAAAATCGAGGCCGGTGCCCTGCACGCGCGGCAACCGGCGCAGCAGCAGTTTCAGGTGATTTCCCGTTCCGCAGCCGATCTCCAGCAGCCGCGTCGCGCCGTCGTGCTCCACCGCCGGATGCGCCCGCACCGCCCGCAGAATGTCCGCCTGCAACTCCCGGTACGGCGCAAGGTGCGTTACACCCAGGTCATAGACCTTTGCATAGCCCTGCCAGAGGTTCAGCGAGGGACGGGAGACTCGACGACGGATCGATTCAAGGGCACCCATAGGTCAGGCGAGCATAGCGACCCGGCCCGCGCAGAGCGAATACGCTACTTGAGTTCGACGGACCAGTAAGCCTGATCGATGAAGTGCTTCCAGGACCGGTATTTATCGTGTGAGAGCTTGAAGTCGATCGTCGGCGAGCGGCGCGGCTTGCGCGGCGGCTTGATCAGGTGCAGGTGGGCCTGTTCGGGTGTGCGCCCGCCCTTCCTCACGTTACACCGTACGCAGGCGCAGACGACGTTCTCCCAGGTGGTCAGTCCGCCCTGGCTGCGCGGCACGACGTGGTCGAGGCTCAGCTCGCTCGTCGGGAAGTGCTTGCCGCAGTACTGGCAGCGGTTGCCGTCGCGGGCGTAGAGGTTGCGCCGGTTGAACTTCACCTGCTGGCGCGGCAGGCGGTCATAGAACAGCAGCCGGACGATCCGCGGCACCGCCACCTGAAAGCGCACCGTTTGCAGCCAGTCGTGTTCGGCCGGCTCGAACTCGCGCTTGAACTCGCTGACCTCGAGCCAGGAGTTGAAGTCGTAGCTGAGGTACTTGCCCTCTTCGACGTGGAGGACCTCGGCCAGATCCCGACAGAGAAGCGAGAAGGCGCGCTTCACGTTGATCACGTGAATCGCCATGTAGTGCTTGTTCAGCACCAGCACGTTGCAGTTCAGGGCGACGGAACCGTTTCCCCCGACCGCGGTGTGGGCGATACCCAGCGAGAAGGTGGCACCTCCTGCCCGTTCTCGGGCTTAGTGTTCTTACCCAAGTATATTGTGCCCGTCAATCCACCTCAACCCCGCATTTTGTAGTCGTCGATGCAATTCGCGCTAAATCGCGGTTAAGACACCGGCGGGCGGCAGAAACGCGAGGCCTTTCCGGACCTCGCCCGTTCGCGGCCCGGCGCCGGCATGCGGTCATTCCTCGCCCTGGGCCGCCAGCCACCTTTCCGCGTCCAATGCCGCCTTGCAGCCCATCCCGGCCGCCGTCACCGCCTGGCGGTAGAGCGCGTCGGCCACGTCTCCGGCCGCGAACACACCCTCCACGTTCGTCGTCGTGCGGTATGTATCGCGCAGCTTGATATACCTCTTCTCGTCCAGCTCGAGTTGACCTTCGAGGAAGCCGGTGTTCGGCGTATGGCCAATGGCGATGAACACCCCCTTGCAGTCGAGCGTGCGTGTCTTCCCGTTGTTGATGTCCTTGAGGACGACGCCCGACACCTTCTCCTCGCCGAGAATGTCTTCGACGACCGTGTTCCATTCCATTTGCACCTTCGGGTTCTTCAGCACCCGGTCCTGCATCGCCTTGCTCGCCCGCAGCTTGTCGCGCCGGTGCACGATGTGGATCCGGCTGCCGTACTTGGCGAGGTGGCTGGCCTCCTCCATCGCCGTGTCGCCGCCGCCCACCACGACCAGCACCTGGTCGCGAAAGATCGGCAGCGCCCCGTCGCACACGGCGCAGGCGCTGACTCCCCCTCCGCTGCTCGCCAGGCGCCGCTCGTTCTTCTGTCCAAGCCATTTGGCGACGGCACCGGTGGCGACAATCACGCTCTGCGTACGGACCGGCGGATCGTCCTCGTCCGGCCAGAGCGTGAACGGCCGCTGTGAGAAATCGACACGCACGATGTCCTGCGTGCGAATCCGCGTCTCGAAGCGCTCCGCCTGCTCACGAAATGCCTTCATCATCTCCGGCCCGGTGATACCCTGCGGAAAGCCGGGGTAGTTCTCCACTTCGGTCGTCAGCATGAGTTGTCCGCCGGGCAGTTCCAGCACCGGATCCTGCTTCGGCCGGCCCTCGAAGACCAGCGGCCGGAGATTCGCCCGCGCCGCGTAGATCGCCGCGGTCCACCCCGCCGGGCCCGAGCCGATGATGACCACCTTCTCCACGTGCGACTCGCTCATACGATCCTCCGTTGCATGCATGCCCGAATGATAAGCGCCAGAGGCAGCCGTGACCACGCGGAGCGCCCGATTCCCCGCGCCGCCCGGCCGTTTGCCCATGCGAGCGCCGCCCCGTATCCTCCGACCCATGAAGCTGCCCGCCGCGTGCCCGAGTCGTCCCAGCGCCTGGCGTTACCGGTCTTTTGTGCAGGCCGTGGCCCGCATATCGCCATTCGCCGCGCTGGGCGCCACGCTGGGCTGCCAGGCACCGGCGCCCGCACCGCCGCGATTCACGCTCACTGTCGAGGACTGGGCTGAGGCCGGCCCGACCGGCAAGCGTATCCTCACCGACCATTGGGACATCCGCACGACCGTGCGCGACGAGCAGTTTCAGCAGTTGCTCCCGACGTTCATGGAATCGGCGCACCGTCAGTACGAGCAGCTTCTGCCCGCGTTCTCGACGAAGGAGCAACGCCCACTCGTGGTCTATCTCTTTCAGACCCGCGCCGAGTGGGACCGCTTCAGCCACAAGCACTTCCCGCGCAAGGCCGCCACCTTCAGCCGTATCCAGTCCGGCGCCTACTGCGAGGGGGACCTGGCCGTCTGCTACTACATCAAGCGCGATCGGACGCTCTCGGTCATGGCGCACGAGGGCCTGCACCAGTACATCGCACGCAATCACGTGGGAGAGATCCCCGCCTGGCTCAACGAAGGGCTGGCCACGTTCTGCGAAGGATACGAATACAAGGACGGCCTGCCGCTCTTTCAGCCCAACCGCAACGAGTTTCGCCTCAACGCACTTCGCCAGGCGCTGCTCAGCAGGCAGTTGATTCCCTTCGCCCGCCTGCTCGGCACGCATGCCGGTGACGTGATCGTCCATGCCAACCCGCAGGTCTATTCCTATTACTCGCAGGCCTGGGCGCTGATCGTCTACCTGCGCACCGCGGAGAACGGCCGGTACGCAGCTGCGTTCGACGAGCTGCTCAAGGACGTCGGAACCGGACGGCTGCGGATGCGCGCGGGCGCGTACATCGCCGCGCGCGGACAGCAGAGTGGCGAGCCGCTGAGCTTCGGCGAGGCGGTATTTCGCGTCTATATCACCGAAGAGGTCGACGCTTTCGCCGAGGCGTACGAAGACTACCTCAAGAGGCTGGTCGACTTCCGCTCGTCCGGCCTGAGCGCGGCAGAGCCCGACAGCCCCACCCCCTGATCGTCGCTGGTCCGCCCGACGACCGCGATCATATAATGCACGATGACCGCGGACCGGCCTTGACCGGCCGCGCGGGCGGTTAGCTCAATTGGCCAGAGCGCCTCGCTTACACCGAGGAGGTCAGGGGTTCGAGTCCCTTACCGCCCAGTTCCCCCGCCATCGCCCGCCGTCATCTCGGGTTCGAGGTCGACGCCCAGCCCGTCGGCCACGCGGTTGATGTAGTTGAAATACCCGATGATCTGCACCGCGTCGGAGATTGCGCGGTCCGACCAGCCGGCCCCGCGCAGGCGCTGCACGTCGGCCTGACGGATCGACGCCGGCGCCGTTGTCAGCCGCTCCGCATACTCCAGCAGGGCCATCTCCCCCGGCGGCACGGCCGCGCGCCGGAAGTCCGACGCAATCGCCACCGCCAACTCGTCGTTGCGGACCTCCGACCGGAGGTCCTCGGAGTGGGCCAGCACTCAGTACCGGCACTTGTTGGCCTGCGAAACGACGACAGCCAGCATCTCCCGCTGTGCACGCGTCAGCGGCGACGGACCGAACATCATCGTCAGATACATCTGCAGCGAGTCGCGCAGCGCTTCGGCATTCTGACTCTGCACCCGCAAAATCTGATACACCCGCCCCGCGCGCCGGATCGCCGCGTCATAGATCGCCTTCAATGTCCCGCTCGCCTCGTCCGGTCCGATCGTCTCCTTCCACTCCATGCCCGCCTCCGTCGCTTCGCCT
>CAZNDQ010000037.1:8856-15252 GCA_964571825.1 uncultured Planctomycetales bacterium
TCTCGATCATCGCGGGACCGCCGCACGACAGCGCCGCCTCGCCCTGCGCGCCGATCGCGGCGACGATCTCCACCACCTGCCGCATCGCCCGCACGTCGTGCACCCGCACCACCTGCACACCGGCCAGCGCTGCGCACGCCACCGTCGCCGCCGTGCCGAAGACCCGCTCGCGCGGCTCCTCGATGCCCAGCACTTCGCCGATAAACCGTTTGCGCGACGTACCGAGCACAACCGGCGATCCCAGGCTGAGCAGCTCTCCCACCCGCGCCAACAGCATCAGATTGTGCACCGTCGTCTTGCCGAATCCGATTCCCGGATCAATGGCCAGCCGGTTCCGTGGCACGCCGGCCGCCTCGGCTGCGCCGATGCGCTCCGCCAGGAACGATCGCACTTCGCCGACCACGTCGCGGTACTGCGGGTCTTCTTGCATCGTTTCCGGCCGCCCCAGCATGTGCATCAGGATCAGTCCCGCCCCGCACTTGCCCACGACGCCGAACATCAGCGGGTCGTCCCGCCCCGCCGAAACGTCGTTCACACCGTCCGCACCGGCCGCCAGCGCCGCCTCGGCAACCCGCGCACTGCGCGTGTCAATAGTGAGCGGCACGCGGCTCGTTCGCCGGATTTCGCGAATGACAGGAAGCACGCGCCGCAGTTGCTCGTCTTCCGCCACGGGCCGGGCGCCCGGCCGCGTCGACTCGCCGCCGACGTCGATCAGGTCCGCGCCATCGGCCACCATCCGCAGCGCGCGATCCGCCGCGGCCGACGCCGAGCCGTCCGCACCGCCGTCGCTGAACGAGTCCGGCGTCACGTTTACCACGCCCATGATGCACGTGCGCCGTGACCCGTCGACGATCTTGTCGCGCAATCTCATCGGTGTTCGCCGTACGAACTGATTGGATGCAGGCGATCCCGGCAGTCCCCGTTCACGCTGTTTCTTCGAGGACTTTCTCGAACACGATGAAGCTGTCGTGGCGCTCGACGTCCCATTGCAGCCCCATCACGTTGTAGTTCAGCCGGATCAGCAGGTGAAGCATCGCCCGGTGCTGATTGAAGCAGTCGTGCCGGATCATCTGGTAGGCGTGATCGCGCGCCCATGCCTCCTGGGCCTCGAAGAGCTGTGCCCCGACGCCGGCCCGCCGATAGTCCGGGAGCACGCCGAGCAGCCAGGCGAAGTACACCTCGGGCATGCGCTCGTAACCCGTGCTGAAGCCCACCGGCCGGCCGTCGATGTTCGCGATCAGCATCAGGCTGTTGTGGCGGTGCAGCAGCCGCCGCCGGAAGAACTCCAGGTCTCGCGCCGGGCGGAAGATCTCGTTGTAGAGATCGCGGACCAGCGACAACTCCCCCGGCCCCACTACCACAATGTCAGCGTTCGCCACCGCCGTGTTCTCCACCCCGCACCATCTCAGGCTCCATCCTGAGCCGCGGTTATGCGCCCCGCGCAAATGTACGATTCTCTCCATATCCTATCCGCACCGCCCGCGCGAACCAAGCCCCACACGCCGGGCCGGCGCAGATTCCTGGAACTTCGCCTGCGGAAGTCCGAATACTCACGCGGGTGGGATTGCGGATTGACACGCGGGTTGCCGCTTGCGGGCACGATCTTGGCACCGTCGGTGGCTCGATGCCGCAGAATGCCACTGCGCCGCGCCTAGCCCGGCTGCGGCAGCGCGCCCGGTCCCAGGTCCGGCAGCTCGCCCTTCCCGTCGGCGTGCTTTCGCACCGGACGGGCCTTCGGCGGGGCGGACGCTTCCGCGTCCAGCAGGTCGGTGAGCGACGGGCGCGAAATCCGCTCGCCGCGGAGCAGCGCCCGCACTTCGTCGCCGGTCAGCGTCTCGTACTTGAGCAGCGCCTGTGCGATCGCGTCGAGACGCTCGCGGTTCGCTTCGATGACCTGTCGCGCGTCCGCGTAAGCCCGATCGATTAGCTTTTTCACCTCTTCGTCGATCACCTGCTGTGTCACGTCGGATACGGATGAGCCGCCCGGCAGCTCGAACCACGGGTTTCGCCCGTTCTGTTCGTCGCCGTAGTAGACGAAACCCAGCCGCTCGTTCATCCCCCAGTCCGTGACCATCTTCCGCGCCATCTCCGACACCTGACGGATGTCGGCCGACGCGCCGGTATTGACGTCGCCGCAGGCAATCTCCTCGGCAATCCGCCCCGCGCAGCAGACGCGCATCGTCGCGTGCAGCCACTTGAGCGAGTAGTTCGTTCGGTCGCGCTCCGGCAGCGAAAACGTCGCGCCGCCGTACGGGCCGCGCGGAATAATGCTCACCTTGTGCAGCGGATCAGCACCTTCGACAAGCAACTGTACCAGCGCGTGGCCCGCCTCGTGATAGGCAGTCGCCAGGCGCTCCTTTTCGTCGATGACGCGGCTCTTTTTCGCCCGGCCCCAGCGCACCTTGTCGCGCGCCTCCTCCAGGTCCTCCATCTCGACGGCGTCTTTGTTGCCCAGCGTCGCCAGCAGCGCCGCCTCGTTGATCAGTGCCTCCAGGTCCGCGCCGCTGAACATCGGCGTCCCGCGCGCAATCACCTGCAAGTCGGCGTCCGGGCTCAGCTTGATCTTCCGCGCGTGCACGCGGAGGATTTCGAATCGGCCCTTGATGTCCGGCAGCGGCACGTACACCTGCCGATCGAATCGCCCCGGCCGGATCAGCGCCGGGTCCAGAACGTCCACCCGGTTGGTCGCCGCACAGACGATCACCTGATCGGAGGAATCGAAGCCGTCCATCTCCACGAGGATCGCGTTAAGCGTCTGTTCCCGCTCATCGTGCCCGCCGCCGTTGTAGCCGGCGCCGCGCCGCCGCCCCACCGCATCAATCTCGTCGAGAAAGATGATACAGGGCGACGCCTCTTTGGCCTGCTTGAACAGATCGCGCACGCGCGAGGCACCCACGCCGACGAACATCTCCACAAAGTCCGAGCCGCTGATGGAAAAGAACGGCACGTCCGCCTCGCCGGCGATCGCCTTGGCCAGCAGCGTCTTGCCGCACCCCGGATCGCCCACGAGCAGCACACCCCGCGGAATCCGCCCGCCCAGCCGGGCGAACCGCTTGGGGTTCTTGAGGAACTCGATGATCTCGTGCACCTCTTCCTTCGCCTCGTCGATCCCTGCCACGTCGGCAAAGGAAATGTTCGTGTGCTCCTTGGTCGGCGTGCGGTGGCGCGACCGGCCGAAGTTGCCCAGCATCCCCGCGCCGCCCCCGGCGCTGCGCAACTGCCGGAAGACGAAAAACCAGATGAACGCCACCACCAGCAGCCACGGGATCAGCCCCACCAGCATCTGCAGCAGGATCGGATTGTCCTGATAGGAAATCTGGGCGTCCGGACAGACCTGGCGCAACTGATCGACCAGCTTCTGGTCGATCGCGCCCGGCGGGTACTTGACGATGAAATTCGGCGAATCGAGCGGCGACTGCCCTTCCGTCGCCCGCTGCTTGCCCTCGATCGCATTCTCCTTGACCACGATCTCGGCAATCTGCCCGTTTCGCGCCCGCTTCCAGAATTCGTCGATCGTCAGCGGCTGCTTCCGCGGATTCAGGCCGTTCGACAGCAGAATGACCAGCATCAGCCCGAACGCCATGAACAGCATCCAGCCCATCGCCGGACGCGGCATGCGCTTGGGCCCGCCGGGACCGCGCTTGGGGTTTGGATCATTGCGCTGTGGCTGGTCGTCGTTCATCGCTCCCTCTCGCGGCCCGTTCCCGGACCGCCGGCGTCAGCATATGTTATCCGGGCTCCCACGCGGTTTCCATTTGCTCCACGATTCGTTCCGCAATGTCCTCCACCGCCTTTGAGATGCCCTCGAACTCCGTCTCGTTCACTGACTTGACGTAACTCGTCTCCTGCACGAGGGCACGGTTCTCCGCCAGAATCCTCCCCGTCCGCAGGTCCTTCCAGCGGAAGCTCACCACCAGTTGCCCGACCAGTTCGCGCGGCAGGTCCGTGCGAAAATCGTTGGCGAAGCCGTACTGCCGGAACTCGATCACTTCGCCGGTCAGGAGCGAATCGGCCCGATCGCGCGGCGCATTGCGCAGCTCGGTATCCATGTCGATCCGCTTGCGCACCGCCTCCGTCAACTGGAACTCGATGTTCCGGCGAAACTCCTTCGTCTGGAACATCTCCACGTAGACGTTGCCGACGTTTTCCGGGAACGGCCGCCTGGTCGTGTACCCGCACCCGGCGCAGAGCCACACCAGACCGGCCGCCATTGTCACACTTCGTGCCATGCTCATATCGGTATCTGCTTCCCGTCGCTGCTGCCCGGCGTCTCCGCCATTCCCGCGCCCCTACGGCTCGGGCAACTCAACCGCCGATTCTTCCGCGTCCGAATAACCGAGTCTGATCAGCCGGTTCTCCGCCAGCCCCGCCCACGTGGATCCAGGCCACCCGCGCATCACGACGCGATAGTAGTATGCCGCCGCGTCGAACCGCCTCACCCGCTCGTAATACTCCGCCACGCGGAACTCCTTTTCCGCCCGAGTGTCGTGGATCGACTCCAGCAGCAGGTCCACCTGCTCCGCCTGCGCCGTCCGCGGAAACGCATCGCGGAATTGGACGAAGCGCTCCTCCGCCTCGATCAGCGGCGCGTCGTCAAACTGCACGCCCGGAAAGCTGGCCAGCGCTGCCCGCGCCGATTGCAGCATCGCCTCTTGTACGTACTGACCGGCCGGATACTCCCGCACGAGTTGCGCATAGGCGTCCTCCGCCAGCTCCATATCACCCTTGCGAAAGTAGTAATCCGCCTTGGTTCGCAACGACTGCTCCGCCAGCGCCGTCCGCGGATGGTTGGCAATGATGTCGTCCAGGATATCGAGTCCCTCGTCCTCGGCCGGCAGCATCTCCACGCCGAGCAGCTTTCGTTTGCGACCCGAAAGGAACACCTCCGCGAGCACGAACTCGCCGCGCAGCGAACGCCGCGCCCATTCCGTCCCCGGCCAGGTCGCGATCACCTCCTGATAGTGCCGGTGGGCGCGCATGAAGTTTGCCTGCTCGAACTCCGCCCGGCCGAGGTGGTACAGCGCCTCAGGCTGCAGCGGCGAGTCAGGGCCGTACGTCCGCACCCACTGCCGCAGCAGCACGGCCGCCTCCTTTGGCTCGCCGCGCCCGAGCATCCGCCGGGCGATCGCCAGGTCGCCCTCCGGCGTGCCGGGTACCGGATCGGGCTCCTCCACCCACTCCCGCGTCGCCGGGTCATACTTCAGCCGCTCGGCGAACGGCCCCTGATCCGGCATTTCTTCCGTAGGCGATGCGTCCTGCCCGCCCGCCGACACCGCGCACGCCAATCCGATGACAGCCAGCGCCGGCAAGATGAACCGTCGGGCACTCCCGCTCATTTGTTATGTCCTTGTTCGATATGCACTTACGCGCCATGCGACCGCGGTGCGGGATTATAAGTCGATACCTCAGACCCCGCAATCGCCCGTCGCCCTAGCGTTGCCGAGAGAGCAGCAGCCAGAGCGACTCCTCCGCCTGCCCGAACTTGCCCATCGCCTCCTCCAGCTTCTGCCGCGCCTCAATGATCGCCGGGTCTTCAGGCGAAGCCGATCCGCCCTTGATTTCGAGGATTGCGCGGAGCTGCGCCATCGTGTCGTCCAGATTGGCGGAGGCGTCGGCGAACTCCCGCGCGGCCGTCGCAATCCGCTCGCCCTCCGTGTTCGCCTGCGGCGGCGGGTTGAAAATCAGCCACGGGTGCAGTCGCAGATACTTGATCCCGCCCTTGAGGTAGTCGCTCGCCACTTTCAGATTCGTCAGCGCGCGGTTGACGTTGTACGCATTGAGCAGCGTGATCTCCTTCGCCTCGCCGGTGATGACGTTCAGGTCGTTCAACGACGCATTCGCGTTGTTCAGCGCCAGGTGGACGCCCCCCAGTAGTCCATCCGCCCGCTCCGGGTCCATTTCCCGTGCGAGCTGCGCGATCACCTGCTGGTTCATCACGCGACCCATTTCCTCCACCTGGATCACCGTCTCGCGGATCGGGCCGCGGTTCTCCTGCAGCATCTCCACCACTTCGTTCAGCCCGAGATTGAGCGAGTCGATCGCCCGGTGCAGGCCCGCCACCAGCGCCGTCTCGCGCTCCTGCTCGAACTCCTGCCGCAGCAGCGACGTCATCACGTTGATGTTGTTCATCGCGTCGCGCAGCTTCGACAGCAATACGTCCTGCTCCTGCGGATCCAGTTCGCGCTTGAGGTGCTTCGTCATCGCGTTGATATCCGCCAGCGACGCATGCACCTGGCTGATCAGCGACCCGGCCGTCCGCGGGTCCAGTTCCGACTTGATCGAGCGCAGCAGGCTGTCCGGCCGCGTATCGTCCAGCTCCTTGGCCAGCATCTCGGTGATCGTGTTGAACGAGCCCGCGTCGCGCCCGTCGATCACCACGTCCTCGCTGACGGCCTC
>CAZNDQ010000038.1:0-14886 GCA_964571825.1 uncultured Planctomycetales bacterium
AAAAGAGGATTTTTTTGAGTGCGCATTAGGCCGGGTCTGGGCGCGCTTTGGGCGCACTTGCGCCGCGCCGTGCGCGGCGTCGGCGCCAAGGGCGGATCGAGTGGGGTTCTTCGGGCGGGAAACAACTCGCAGAAGAGAATGGGCCGGTGATCAGGGAATAGGGCGAGATAGTGAGCGCGGGGATTGGGCCGCGCGTGTTGCGAAAATGGGGCGGAGGGGGTAGGATGGCGGGGCAATTCGAAGAAATGCGGAATGCGAAATGGGGAGGAGGTTGCGAAGTTACAAAGTTACGAAGTGGCGGAAGGGAGTCCTCACTTCGTTCGGAATGACAACGGATTGGCGGGTCTGGCGGCGCGCCGGGACGCCCTACGGCTGGCGGGCAGCGCTGGAACCGGTGCGACTGGATGCGGCCGTGAGGGCGGGAGAGGAGGCGGCGCTGGAGCGGGCGCAGGGGGACAGCGATCTGAGTGATTATTACCTGGTGATGAGGGGGACGTTGGTTGAGGAAGTGACGAAGTGACGAAGCAGGTTATGGTGTTCACTGGCAGGGGCAGACCTTGCCCCATATGAGAGCCGTGGATGGGCTTGCGGGACGATAGTTGTTGGAATACGCGTCGATGGGTCGTTGTGCGCGCGGTGGCCGTGCTGGTCATCATCACGTCGGTCGGCGGTTGCAACACGTCGCGCTACGTCGCGGACTTCGATGCCCGGCTGCCGCAGCTCAAGAAGATCGCGATCCTCCCGGTAAGCGTAACTGTGGCTTCGCGGCATACGGGCGGTGCGCTCGAATCGCGGCCGGAGATGGTGCCGGGAGTGCAGGCAAGTGCCGTGAACATGCTCTCCAGCATTGTCCGTGAGCGTGGGCGTGTGCCGATCGATGCTAGGTCGCAGCCGACAACGCAGCCGGACGAATCGCTGTTGGCGCGGAGGCTGGCGTTCCTCGATGCCGTTCGCGAATCGATCCTGACCCATCATTACGACTTTGGACGCGAAGTGTTGATCGACTACGAAACAGGCGACGTGGTGGCGGTCACATGCCCGACTGAAGCTGACGCCGTACTTTATGTGTACCTCACCGGGATCGTGCCGACGGAGGGTCGCGTAGGATTGCAGGCCACCGCGTTCGTCATTGGCGCTGTTACAGGAATCCACATGCGCGTCTCCACCAATGAAGCCGGTGTTGTGCTAATCCTCGTTGACGCAAAGACCGAGTGTGTGCTCTGGTGCAATCGGTATGCAGCGGAAGTGAACGTCTGCAAGGACCGGGGGCTTTGGCTGGTGCTCGATCGGGCATCGACATTCCTGCTGAAACCGCAGAAGTAGGGAGTCGTAAGTGCCACTATGTAATCGCTATATGCTTGTCGGGCTGATCCTATTTCCGCTCGGCTGCGCATCACGCGTTACGCCTATCGGCCCGGGGTTCATCTACGAACCGCAGGAAGATGAAAAGCGGTTGTGGAATACGACGCGTGGGGCGTCTTCCGAGATTCAGAAGTCCGGCGCACTTTATGAGGATGTGCAGCTTCAGACTTACGTGCAGAGTGTCCTCGATCGTTTGTTGGGTGGGCATCAGCAAGCGTATCTTCCGCTGACAGCGCGCGTCGTCGTCCTCGACGCCCCATCGCCGAATGCGTTTGCTTTTCCTCACGGCGACATCTTCGTGCACAAGGGCCTCCTAGGGCGGATGCGTAACGAGGCGCAGCTCGCCATGTTGCTGGGACACGAGATTACTCATGCGACGCATCGGCACACGTACCAGGTGGTGGAGCATGCATACGATTCGACAGGGGCATTGGCTTACGTGTCTGTTCTGAGTGCGGCCGGTGGAGGCAACCTGCAAAGCGCCGTCACGCGCGTGGGCCAGATCATGACGATCGCGGCGATCAGCGGGTACAACCGCGACAAGGAAGAGGAGGCTGATCGCGTCGGGCTGACGCTAATGGCGCAGGCGGGTTACGACCCGCGCGAAGGCGCGGAAATGTTCGCCCGCATGCTCGAAGCCACCGATCCCAAGAGACGGGAGCCAAGCCTTCTCTATGCCTCGCACCCCCGCATGAAGGAGCGGGTCGCCTCATGTCGGAAAACGGCGCAGCGTCTGCCGCCCGAGCTGCTGGCCAAAGCGGGCGAGGTCGGGCGCGATCGGTATATCGACCACGTGTTGCCGCTCATCGTGGAGGAGGTTGATCGGCACATCAGTCAAGGTCGCTTTGCGCTGGCCGAGGAGACGATTCAGTTCCTCACGGAAACCAAGCCTGCGAATGCGGGCGTGTACGCGCTGCAAGGCGATCTCTGTCGCGCGAGAAACTCGGACGGCGACAACGAGCGAGCGCGGTCGGCGTACGTGAAAGCGACGGAACTGGATGCGCTTTGCGCGGCCGCACACCGCGGCATGGGTCTGCTCTGCGTGAGGACGGGTGACAAGGCGACCGCTTTAGCCGAACTGAGGGTCTACCTCAAACTTGCGCCCAACGGACCGGACGCGGCGTATGTTCGGCAATATGTTGATCGACTGTCGAGCGAGAAGCCATGACCACGAGGCGTAGAATCTGCGGCGTTGGCGTGGTCGTTGTCGCGTTGATGTCATCTACGATATTGACCGGCTGCGCCACCTACATGGCGGCCGGGAAGACGTTTCGGCACTACAACGCCAAGCTTGTCGTGGCGCTGCCAGCGGGGTGGCTCCGCTACACGCCCGACCGGTCGACATTCGTGATGACACGCGACGGGCTGCGCTTGGAGTCGATCGCGATTGCATCACAGAGAGTCGGCAAGCGAATTGCGGGGACTGAACGGGCATACAGCGCGTCCATGCTGCCCCATGAGATCGCCGAGCTGTCGTTGGGACTATTGGCCGCACGCGGCGACACGCCGAACTTCGAGGTCGACAAAATCGCATTGGCGAGCGTCGCAGGCCAAGACGCGTACGTGGCAGACGCCCACTTCATTGATGTCACCGGCGTTCCGCGGCGAGTTCGCCAATACGGCGCCCGGGTCGGCGAGTACATCCTGGAATTCCGTTTCGTCGGATCAGAACCGGTCTACTTTGAAAAGCATCTTCCAGTGTTTGAATCGATGGTCGCATCAGCGCACCTCAATTAGTGGGTGCCATTCAGGGTGTCGCCGAATGAAGGCGGGGTGGCCAAGAGCGCTCGACATCGAGTCGGTGGCGGCGCTGGAAATGGCGCCGCGGGACAGCGATCTGGATGGTTGTTACCTGTGGTTGGAGGGAAACGTGGCTACAGCAAGCGATTATCCACGAACTACCTCATCGGCTCACAGGACGCCAAGTTGCGTGCTCGTCCAATCACGACCGCTGCAGCGATTACGAGCATTGCCGATCGCTCCCTCCAACAAATACTGCGACGGAGGACTACATGACGAACGATGAACATCTGAAAAACGCGATGCACGGCCGCGAATCGTCATCTACGAAGAATCGCGCTGAAATCGACAATCGTGCAGCAATGAAATCCCTGTTACGCCGGTGGCTGTACTTACCACTCCCAGTCGCCATACTCGTTTTTCTATGGATTAGCTGTCACTACCGAGAAGCCATCATACACGGGCTGTTCCTGAACCTTGCTGCAGATTGTGTCGTTATTTTGTTTTCTGCTCTCGTCGTAAAGAGAGTGTGGGATAGGCATGAGGAGTTGAAGTGGAGGCCAGTGGCTGAGGAAGTTGACGCTCGAATTGCAGACGTCGCAACCGCTTGCGTTTTTGGTGTCGCGATTGCGTTTCCGGAACTCTCGCTCGCACCCGTGTTGAGAAAAGAAACTCCCGACTCGATGCGAAATCTCTCTCGGCGGCGCCAAATCCTGTCCGGTTTTTCTCGGAAAGAGATTAGGCCACGCCTCTTCGTGGTGGACACATCATGCGGTCCAGACCTTGGACCCACCGCTCGGACGTTGCGCGCCGCGTCCGATGAGGCTGACCGCGTGATGTCGACTTTTGCAAATCGAATGGACGAGCGCGCGACGATGTCACTCGTGAGGATCCAGAACAAAGCGCGTGAGTTTGTGCGCCAGCACCAATTCGCGTCTGAAATGCCGGAAGGAGGGGTTGCCGAAAGCGGGGGAAACCAACCTACTGACCGTCAGATTGCCCTCGACCTGTTGCGCAAGGCGGCGCCAGCGGTTCTTGAAGAACTCCTGTTGGCGTGCGAGGATCACCTCGATTCGTCCTCGAGGACACAGCCCTCATAAGACTTATCTCAGGGTAGGTGCGGCGCACCAACCCAAGGCTTTATAGGGTTAACAGCGTTGGCGTTGGGGCGTCGCGGCAATGAAGGGCGGGCGGTGCGGACGCTGAAGCGGCTGGCGCGGGCGCTGGGAGTGGATGTGCGGCGGATGATTGAGCCGGATTGAGGGGCGTGGGGCATCAGGGAACGGAGTCAGACAGGTCGCGCCAACCCGGATTGACGGATTCGATCAACGAGACTTTCTTCGATCGACGCCAACCCTTGAGTTGTTTCTCACGCGCGATGGCGTCGAGCATGGTTGGGTGTTCCTCCCAAAACACCAAGGTCGTGATGCGATACCGTTGAGTGAAGCCGGCGACGAGTTTGGCTTGGTGCTCCGAAACGCGGCTTGCGAGGTTGCTGGTCACACCGATGTAGAGTGTGCGCGAACGGTTGGCCAGGATGTAGACGTAGCCGCGTTTCACGGGTAGGGATTGTACTGGCGTGCTGGGCGGATGGCGCGATTCGAGATGCTTCGCTGCGCTCAGCATGACAACGTGCGGGAGTACCCGAGATTCTTCGACAGGCTCAGAATGACGGTTGGGGGCGCTCAGCATGACGGCGAGGGGCGCTCAGAATGACAGGGTGCGAGAAGGGATTCACGCACCAGCAGAATAGAGGAGGACGACGTACGGTGGTCGGCGTGCTGGACGGGCCGTGCGATTAGAGATGCTTCGCTGCGCTCAGCATGACGGCGGGGTGAGTTTCAGGTTGTGTGTTTGCCGCAGACGGCGGCGATTTCGCGGATCTGCTGCATCATGCGGTTGAACTCGATGGGCAGCAGGGCCTGGGGGCCGTCGCAGAGGGCCTTGTCGGGGTGGGTGTGGACCTCGACGATGACGCCGTGGGCGCCGGCGGCGATGCCGGCGCGGGCGAGCTGGACGACGTAGTCGCGGCGGCCGGCCGCGTGCGAGGGGTCGACGAAGACGGGCAGGTGGCAGTCGCGCTGGATGACGGGGACGGCCGCGAGGTCGAGGGTGAAGCGGGTGGAGGTCTCGAAGGTGCGGATGCCGCGTTCGCAGAGGATGACGCGGTGGTTGCCCTCACTCATGACGTACTCGGCGGACATGAGGAGTTCCTGGACGGTGGCGGAGAGGCCGCGCTTGAGGAAGACGGGCTTGTCGGTGCGGCCGACCTCCATGAGGAGGTTGTAGTTCTGCATGTTGCGGGCGCCGATCTGGAGGATGTCGGCGTACTGGACGACGGCCTCGACGTTGCGCGGGTCGACGACCTCGGTGATGACGGGCATGTCGAGTTCATCGCCGGCCTCGCGGAGGAGCTGGAGGCCCTCGAGGCCCTTGCCCTGGAAGGCGTAGGGGCTGGTGCGGGGTTTGTAGGCGCCGCCGCGGAGGATGGAGGCGCCGGCGCGTTTGACGCGGTGGCCGACCTCGAAGAGGCGTTCGCGGCTCTCGATGGCGCAGGGGCCGGCGATGACGGTGCAGTGGTCGCCGCCGATCTGGACGCCGCGGACGTCGATGACGGTGTCGGGGGCGTGGAAGTCGCGGCTGGCGAGCTTGTAGGGCTTGAGGATGGGGGTGACGGAGTCGACGCCGTCGAGCTGTTCGAGCTGGGCGAGTTCGACGGGGGCTTCGCCGATGGCGCCGACGATGGTGCGGATTTCGCCGCGGGTGACGTGGGGGGTGAGGCCGAAGTCGCGGATGCGCTCGCAGACGTGACCGATGGTCTGTTCGTCGGCGTGCGGCTTGAGGATGAGGATCATCGACATACGAGTGGCCAGTGGCTAGTGACTCGTGGCTAGCAAGGCGCGCTCACGGCGCGTCAATGTAGATTGTATGCGGTGGGGCGGGGGCTGTCGCATCGGGCGCCGTCAGTTGGGCTGGAAGTAGTTCGCGTACACGTGGTCGGCGATCTGGCGGCCCATGTCGATGCCCGCGGTCTTGTCGAAGGACCAGTGGATGCCGAGGTAGATGCGGCTCTGGCCGTTTTCCGCCTCAGCCTGGGAGAGGGAGTCGAAGCTGCGGGGGAGGAGTTCGCGGACGTTGCCCTCGTTGTCGACGGTCGTGCCGTTGAATTCGTCAGAGACGAAGGTGAAGGCGATGTCGTCGGTGCCGAAGAAGTTGCGCAGGGTTTCGAAGAGGGCGCCGCCGAAGGTGGCATGGCCGGAGGGGTAGGCGGGGAAGGGCGGGGTGAAGTTGGGGCCGGCGAGGTTGCTGGCGGGGGCGCAGAGGGGGACGTAGGTCGGGTCGCCGGCGGTGTCGGGGTTGTTGTCGCCGAGGCCGGAGGGGCCGGTGGCGGGGTCGGCCTCGCGGATGCCGGTGACCGGGCGCCAGTAATTGTAATAATATTTTGACTCCCAGCAGGAGATGCCGGCGTCGGCCATGGAAACATTAACCAAAGCGAGGAGGCGGGCGAGTTCGACGACGTTAACGCCCTGTTCGCCGGCGAGCTGGACGGCGATCTGGTTGTAGAGGCGCGGCGGGGCGCAGAGGCTGGGGGTGCCATCGTAGGCCCAGTAGAGGCCGATGTGGGTCTGCTCCTCGGTGCGGATGGTGGGTGTGGTGACGCCGTCGCCGCCGATGTCTTTCACCTCGTTGTAGGCGGCCGCGTATTCGGCGCTGTCGATAGCGGGCGGGGGCGGGGAGCGGAACTGGTCGGAGGAGAGCAGGGCGAAGGGGGTGACCTGTCCCCATTCGTCGCCGAGGGGCTGCTGGCCGGGGTTGATCGGGTCGACGCGCCAGAAGCCGGGCTGGTCGCTGAAAATATATTCTTCGTCGAGGTCGGAATTGTCATTTTCGCGCAGGGCGAGGATGGCGGCGGCGACCTGTTGTCCGAGGGCGACGCCCTTGTCGCGCGGCGCACCGGGGTGAATGCTGTCGAGGTCCTCCGCGAGCGCTTCGTCGAAGGCAGGCGCGTGCGAGGGGAAGAGGGCGACGAGGGTGTCGTGGGCGGCCTGGGCGACGGCGGCGAGGATGGAGGTGTCGGGGTCAGCGGCGGGGACGCCGGTGTAGCTTTCGTAGCCGCCGGTGATGGCGTTGACGGCGTCGAAGATGGCGATGTGGACGATGGCCATGGCGCGGCTGGAGCGGGTGGGGCCGAGCTGGTGGCCGAAGACGCGGTCTTCGCCTTCAGCCACGGGGGTGTGGTCGAGGCCGCTGGCGTCGACGGCGATCTTGTTCCAGCGGAGGATCCAGGAGTTGGCGGCGGGGTCGAGGGTCTGGCAGGGGCCGACGAGGGTGTGGCAGCCGGATAGTGCGACAAGCAGAACGGCCGGCAGATGACGATGCAGTTTGCGCATGAGGCGCCTCCCAGAGCCCGAGATACCTAATTGTTTCGCGCCGTTCGCACGGGCGAATTCGGACCCGACGACCGGGCGGAGCCGATGGAGTCAACGCCGCGAGTCAGCGTGGGGGCAGTCGATGGTCGTGTGCTGTTAGGTTGGCGTGTCGGTTCGGCGCTGCGGCGGTCCGACCCTGTCCCCGACTTACACAATCCGCACATCGACCCCGCGCTGTTGCGCACGGCATTGCCCCCTCCGTGGCGGCTTGTCCGTTGTGGTGATGTGGGTACCCCGACCACCCCTGCCGGGTTCGCTGGATGAGATATCGTACGCTGGGGCGAGGCGGATGACCAGCGGCAAGTCGTGCGACGAAAATGGGGCAGCGTCGGGTCCGGATAATCAAGTCCGGCGGCGGCGACGGTGCGGCGGGGTGAGCGCCGCACCCGTCGCGGCGGGGGGTCGGGCCGGTTCAGATGCTGCCGGTGAAGTTGGCGGCGAAAGTGGCGAGGTCGCCGAGGTCAACGTCGCCGTCGCCATCGAGGTCGCATGCGTCGAAGTCTTCGGGGTCGCAACTGACGGGCGGCGATGTCACGCCCGGTCCGCCGTAGCAGACGGACAGCCGGGAGAAGTCGGCGAGATCGACGTCGCCGTCGCCGTCAAAGTCGCCGGGACGGGGTGCGCAGGCGTCGCCGATGCCGTCGCCGTTTTCGTCGGCCTGATCGGGGTTGGCGACGAGCGGGCAGTTGTCGCAGGCGTCGCCGTAGGCGTCGCCGTCGGTGTCGGTCTGGTCAGGGTCGGGGTCGAGCGGGCAGAGGTCCAGCGCGTCTTCGATGCCGTCGAAATCCGTGTCCGGGGCCATGGCTACGAGCGGCGTGAGGACGACTTCCGGCGTGACGAACAAGGCGCCCCCACCGACGTCGATGAATGCCGTGACGGCGACGGGAATGAAATGATCGCCGACGGGCGCATAGGCGAGGTAGATGTCGAGGTCGGTGGCGCGGTCCTGCTGGGCGTCTTGCAGATAGGCGGCGATCCGGGTGACGACGTCGGCGCGCGTGAGCAGGGTCAGATCGGGCGGCAGGCGGAAGGAGTTCCAGACGATCTGGGCGCGGGCGATCTCGGCGTTGTTGGAGACGGCGATGCGGGCGAAGGAATCGAAGACGGGGTATTCGTTGACGTGGCGCGGGATGGTGACGAGGCGTTCGACGTCAATGTCGATCTCCGGCTCCGCCATGTCTACCTGCGCGGCCTGGAAGGCCACGGTGTCAACGGCCGCGGGTCCGCGTTCAAGCGGCGGCACGCCGAGTGCATCGAGGAGCGCGGTGGCAAGCGACTCCGCGAGGGGTGCGGGAACGGCCTGGGGCGGGGAGGTGTCCCAGTCGAAGAAACGGTTGAGGTCGGCATAGCGGACGTAGCCGTCGGAGGCATCGAGCTTGATGACCCACTCCTCTTCGTCGTCGCGGGCCACGATCGTGTTGCCGATCTGGGTGATCTGGTGGGGGAGGGGTATTTCGCCGTCGACGGCCAGCGCCACGTCCTCGAGGGTCAGGTCAACGATCCAGTCCGCCGGGTTGCGCGGTGCCAGGAGGTCGGGGAGGATCTCGGGTAGCGCCTGCTCGACGAGGTTGAGGTAGTAGTCGAACGTGATGTCTTCGCACTGGTGGGCCGGCGGCGCCAGGGCGATCGCCAGGTTGGTGATGGGGTCGTAGGCCCAGCCGCTGCCGGTGTTGACGGCGGCGCCGATCGAGCCGGAGACGGGGTCGGGGTCGCCGGTTTCCCAGCAGAAACAGTCGGGGCTGCCGGTGCTGTTGTTGTAGACCTCGACAAAGTACTTGCCGGGCGGGAGGGTCACGGGGTTGGCGAGCGTGAGCAGGAAGGCCCACTCGTCCATGTTTCCGAACGTGACGCCGGTCTGCTCGCGGAGGCTGGGGACGTTCGTCTCGCTCGCCAGCAGCGCGCCAGGCAGGCCGGTGGAGCCGTCGTAGAAGGCGACGGAAAAGCTGTCCTGCGTGCTGGGAGAATTGCCAAAGGCGTAAAAGCCGGCGACCTCAATCAGGCCGATGGTCCGTTCGCTCGCCAGCTCGAAGTCGTCGGCGAACACCTGCGGGACGCCGAGGCAGGCGTCGGAGAACACGCAGTAGGATTGGTTGGGATTCTGGGCGAGCGACCACCACGGTGGTTCGCATTCTTCGGGCATTATCCACCAGGCCAAGGCGGTGGCGACCGGGGCGGAGAGGGTGGCCAGCGCGATGAGGCAGCCAAGCGTTCGATGTCCAGTTGTTCTTGCGTTCATGGTCAGGCTCCTGTGGAGAGGTCCCTGAGTTTCCGGTCAAGCGGCCCTGATCGAGTCGACGGGTGCGCGAACGGACCGCATCGCTTCACGGCAGCGGCGGGTCACCTTTCGGGTCGCAGCCGCGGATGTAAAACACGCCCCACCAGTTGAAGAACCCGGGGTCGGTGCATGTCCAGTCGTATTGCTCGAGCCCGGCACGCAACAGAATGTCGGGCCAATCATCTCCGACGGTGTGCGTGACGGGACATTGATCATCGCGGCCGTTGATGCGGCGGATGTAGAGGTTGTCGAGCCAGGCGTAGGCCATGCCGTAGTCGAAGGCGTCGTCGGCGAAGTGCTTGTAGTACTTGCGGTAGTCTTTGCCGACCCACATATCGCCGTGGAAGCCGTGGACCTGGTGGATGCCATTCTGCCGGTCGTAGGATTCGTGCCAGCGCTGCCAGTGGGCCTGGCACATGCTGTGGCAGGCGGAGAGAGTGAGGAACTCGAGGTCGCCGGAGCCGTAGCGGATGTGCTCCTGGCCCAGTTCGCAGTTGCAGTCCGGGTGGGGCTCGTCGAGCCGCACGGTGCCGCGAAAGCGGTTCTCCGGCCCTCCCTTTCGCCCGTGCAGCGCGATGAGGACCGCATCGACGTCGTCCGGGCGGTCGTGGGCGAGGTCGTTGCCGCAGGACAACAGGGCTGGATCGGTATAATCGCTTTCCCTGTCGCCGGGGGAGCGATTCTGGAAAAAGCCGTCCTTTTCCCACGCGCGGTTGCCGTGTTCTTTTGTGCTGGTCAGGTTGTTGTACCAGCTCTTGACCATGTAGTCCCACCATCCGCGCTTACTTTCCGGGCAGGAGGCGGTCCACTGGGTAGTGACGTATACAACGGTTTCGCGTCCGGTCTCTGGTTGCGTGTTGTCCGGGCGCCCGCAGGGCAGCGTTTTGGCTACGGCGGGGGCGAGTGCGCCGCAGGAAAGCACGAGTGCACATAGAGAAGAGTAACGGCTCACGGAGCACCTCCCTTTCGGCAGCGCCGAACGTCTGGGGATCGCGGGCGGCCCGCCCGACGGGCCGCTTGTCCCGCTCACCCCGAAAAGCGACAATGGGGGGTGACGAGGCTAATCACGTTCGATTTTTCAAGTCAGGGCCGGGGTCATGTTGGAGTCACAACCGACCCAGGTGACGCAATTGCTGGAGGCGGTGACCGGCGGCCGGCCGGGGGCGGCCGAGGAACTGGTGCCGCTGGTGTATCAGGAGCTGCGGCGGCTGGCGCGGTGGCTGGTGGCCCGCGAGCCGGCGGGCTCTTCGCTGCAGGCCACGGCGCTGGTGCACGAGGCGTACCTGCGGCTGGTGGGCAATTCAGAGTTGGCGTGGCGGGACCGGGCCCATTTCTTCCGGGCGGCCGCGCAGGCGATGCGGCGGATCCTGACCGAGCATGCGCGGCGTCGCGGGCGGATCAAGCACGGGGGCGGGCGGCGCCGCGAGCCGCTGGACGAGGCGGCGACGATCCCGGCGGCGGACACGCTCGACGTGCTGGCGCTGGATGAGGCGATCACTCGTCTGTCGGCGGTGGACGCGCGCAAGGGCGAAGTGGTGTCGCTTCGCTATTTCGCGGGGCTGTCGATCGAAGAGACGGCGCAGGCGCTGGAGGTCTCGCCGGCCACGGTGAAGAACGACTGGATCTACGCGCGGGCGTGGCTGCACCGGGAACTCTCGGGCGAAGACGGATCGAGCGATCAAGTGGGTCATGCACCCTGACATTCGCGCACGAGCAGAGGCACTGTTTCTGGCCGCGGTGGACCGCCCGCCCGGGGAGCGCGAGGCGTTCCTGACGGAGGCGTGCGGCGGCGACGGAGCGTTGCGCGCCGAGGTGGAGTCGCTGCTGGCGCATCACGTCCGCGCAAACGGATTTCTCGATTCGCAGGCGTTGTCGCTGCCGGCATTGGACGACGAGGCCGGCGCGGCCAAGGGGAATGCGCGCCCGGATGCGCCGGAGGCGGTTGCGCTGCCGGAGGTGGTCGGGGGCTACCGGATCGTGTCGCGGCTGGGCGAGGGCGGCATGGCGGTGGTGTACCTCGCTGAGCAGGAGCGTCCGCGGCGGCGGGTGGCGCTGAAGGTAATCCGGCCGGGGCTGGCGACGCCGGAGATCGTCAGGCGGTTCGAGAAGGAAGCGGAGTTCCTGGGGCGGTTGCACCATCCGGGCGTGGCGCAGGTGTACGAGGTGGGCTGGGCGGAGGCGGGCGGGGCGCGGCTTCCGTTCATCGCGATGGAGTGGGTGGAAGGGCGCGCGCTGACCGCGTACGCGGATGCGCGGCGGCTGGGGACACGGGCGAGACTGGAGCTGATCATTCAGGTGTGCGCGGCGGTGGAGCACGCGCACGGCGCGGGGGTGGTGCACCGGGATCTCAAGCCGGGGAACATCCTCGTGGACGCCGAGGGGCGGGCGAAGGTGCTCGATTTCGGCGTCGCGCGGCTGACGGACGCGGACGTGCGGACGACGACGCTGCGGACGGACGTCGGACAGCTCGTGGGGACGGTGGGGTACATGAGCCCGGAGCAGGCGAGCGGCGATCCGGCGCGGCTGGACCACCGCTCGGACATCTATTCGCTGGGCGTGATCACCTATGAGCTGCTGGCCGGGCGATTGCCGTACGAGCTGGATGGGAAGCTGGTGTTTGAGGCGGTTCGCGTCATCCGGGAGGACGAGCCGGTGGCGTTGGGCTCGGTCGATCGACGGTTCCGCGGGGACCTGGAGACGATTGTGGCCAAGGCGCTGGAGAAGGAGCCGGGGCGGCGGTACCCGTCGGCGGCGGAATTCGCGGCGGACCTGCAGCGCTACCTGAGCGACGAGCCGATCGTTGCCCGAAGAACGAGCACGCTCTATCAACTGATCAAGTTCAGCCGGCGGCACCGGGAGCTGGTGGCGGGGGCGGTGCTGTCGGTGCTGGTGTTGCTGGTGGCGGCGGTGGGGATGACGTGGCAGGCGGTGCGGGCGACGCGGGAGGCGCGGCTGGCGCGCGCGGCGGAGCGCAACGAGGCGCTGCGTCGCGCCGAAGCGGATGAGGCGCGCGAGGGCGCCGAAGCGGTGACGCGATTTCTGACGGAGATGCTGGCGTCGGCGAACCCGGAGCAGTACGGGCGCGAGGTGCGGGTGCAGGACGTGGTGGAGGACGCGGCGCGCACGGTGGGCGCGGAGTTTGCGGAGCGGCCGCTGCTGGAAGCACGGCTGCGCGCGGTGATCGG
The DNA here is from genome assembly GCA_964571825.1 of uncultured Planctomycetales bacterium. Taxonomy (GTDB): domain Bacteria; phylum Planctomycetota; class Phycisphaerae; order UBA1845; genus CAZNDQ01. Next base: position 12,993 of record CAZNDQ010000038.1, read on the forward strand.
GGCCAGTTTTCAGGCGCTGGGGAATTATCCGGCGTCGCAGGAGCACCTGGAGCGCGCGCTGGAGGTGCGGCGGCGTGAACTGGGCGAGGACCACGAGGACACGCTGGCGTCGATGCACGGGCTGGCGGGGTTGCTCGTCGATTTGGGGGAGCGGGCGCGGGCCGAAACGCTGCAACGGGCGGCGCTGGACGGGCGGCGAGCGCAGCTTGGTGACGACCACGCGGCGACGCTGCAATCGATGAACGATCTGGCGGAACTGTATCGGCAAACTGCGCGCTTCGAGGAGGCGGAGGAGCTGTTCCGCGCGTGTCTTGAAGCGCGCCGGCGGACGCTGGGCGACGAGCACCCGGACACGCTGAGTTCGCTGAACAATCTGGGCATTCTGTTGAAGGACACGGGGAAGGCGTCGGCGGCGGAGCCGATGCTGCGCGCGGCGCTGGCGGGCCGGCGGCGACAGCTCGGCGAGGACCACCCGCGCACACTGACGACGAAGAACACACTGGCGGGCGTGCTTTCCGACGTGGGTCAACAGGAAGAGGCCGAGGAGCTGTATCGGCAGGTGCTCGACGGGCGCGTGCGGGTGCTGGGACCTGAGCATCCGGTGACCTTCCGGGCGAAGAACAACCTGGGCCTGTTGCTGCAGACGCGCGGGCAACTGGAGGAGGCGGAGTCGTTGCTGCGAGAGGCGTTGAGCGGACGGGAGCGCACGCTGGGCGAGGACCATCCGGAGACGCTGGGCTCGCAGAACAATCTGGCGTTGCTGTTGCTCAGCCAGGGCAAGTTCGGGGAGGCGGAAGTGGTGCTGCGTAAAGCCGTGGCATCACAGCGGCGGGTGCAGGGCGAGGAGCATCCGCAGACGCTGACCACGATGAACAATCTGGCGTTTGCGCTCTTTCGGCAGGGCAAGACGGACGAGGCGGAATCGCTGACGCGGCAGCTCGTGGAATCGAATCGCCGGGTGCGCGGCGCGGACCACCCGGAGACGATCAACTCGCTGCACAGCCTGGCCATGTTGCTGCAGGGCGCCGGCCGCGCGGAGGAGGCCGCGGAGGTGTTTGAGGATGTCCTCCGACGCGCGGAACAGGCGTTTTCGGCGAAGGACTTCCGGGTGGGCCTTTTCAAATCCGGTTACGGGCTGTGCCTGATGCGGTTGGAGCGGCACGTCGAGGCGGAGGAGCAACTGCTGGGCAGTCATGCGCTGCTGGTCGAACGCCTGGGTGCGGCGCATGCCCGCACGCGCGAAACCGTGAACCGTATCGCGCAACTGTACGAAATCATGGGGCGCGCGGAGGAGGCGGCCGCGTGGCGCACGAGGCTGGCGGAGAGCGGGGACTGATCGACAGGCCGGACGCTTGACGTGACGGAGGCGCGGGGCGGGGTAAATGTGCGAACAGGGGCGGGAGGAAGTCATGGCGAGGCGCGTTATCGCAGCGGGAGGATAACGTTGTCGTGGCCGGGGATGAAGACTTCGGCGATTTCGAGGAGTTCGGCGAAGGAGTCCTTGGCGCGGTCGAGGTCGTAGGACTGGTCGAAGACCTGGCCGCGCTCGAAGTAGTCGCGGTGGAGGATGGCATCGCCAGCGACGGCGATGGTGCGCGTCGGGGGGACGAGGAGGAGGCTGGCGGAGCCGGGCGAGGGGCCGGGGGTCGGGAAGAGGTGGATCTGCGGCGAGAGCTTGTCGGGGGCGGGCTCGATGCGGTCGAGGAGTGCGGCTTCGTCGCGGACGACGGCGCGGGTTTCGGCGTCGAGGTGTTCGTCCTCGCGGAGGCGGGCGAGGTGGTCGCGGACGGCGGCGATCTCATCGGCGCACATGAGGACGGTGGCGGCGTCGAAGAGGGGCAGGCCGCGGCGGTGGACGGGGCGGAAGGTGGACAGGAAGACGGCGTCGATCTGG
>CAZNDQ010000039.1:0-14878 GCA_964571825.1 uncultured Planctomycetales bacterium
GAACGGGCGGCTCGATATGCTCGGGCTGAGCTGGGTGAAACACGGCTGCTCCTCGACGTATTCGCCGGGTTGCGGCACATTCATCAACCCGCCGCTGGGCGGGAGCCAACTGGGCATCGGCTGCACGGACACGTACGGGAGCGGGCTGAACGGGAGCCGGACGTGGCTGGGCCCGCGTGAGGAGTACAACCCGTATCTGGGCACGTGGGAGTGCACCGGGTCGTGGTTCTCGAACTATCAGCCCGATTGCGTCCGCCGAAACAGCGGCAGCGGACTGGGCCCGCTGGAGCATCGGCTGCGGGTGCTGGACGAGGAGATGATGGACTCGAGCGCGACGTATTACTACGAGGGGTATTACGTCGTGGCGGGCGACCAGAATCGTTACAACAACATCGCCTGGCGGACGTGCAATCCGTCGTGGACGGGATCGGCGTGGAACGTGGCGACAACGGGGGCGCGGGTGGAGGGGCCGCTGATCAACACCTGGGGCGATTCGCGGATCACGCTGCGCCCCCCCGGCGACGGCGACATTATCGTCGCGGTGGACGTGACGCCGCTGGGCGGGGACGTGCACCACTACGAGTACGCCATCTACAACCTAGATTCGCACCGCGAGGTGCGCTCGTTTGCCATGGACGCGGGCGCATCGGCGAACGTGCGGAACTTCGAGTTCCATGACGTGGACCACGATGCGAACAACAACTGGTCGATCGTGTACGCGGCCGGTGTGCTGACATTCAGCACGGAGACGTTCGCCCAGAACCCCAACGCGAACTCCATTAAGTACGGGACGCTGTTCAACTTCGCCTTTGATGCGGACGGGCCGCCGCAGCTCTCGCAGAAGCGGATCGGGCTCTTCCGCACGGGGTCGCCGTCGATCCTGACCGGCTTCATGACAGGTCCGCCAATCGGGCCGCTGTTCGACTGCAACATGAACGGCATCGAGGACGCGGAGGACATTTCGAGCGGCACAAGCGGGGACTGCAACATGAACGGCGTTCCCGACGAGTGCGAGGGCGGCTGCAACAATAACGGCGTGCCGGACGTGTGTGACATCGCCGACGGGACGAGCCAGGACTGCAACATGAACGGCACGCCCGACGAGTGCGAGGCGGAGTGCAACGGCAACGGCGTACCCGACGACTGCGACATCGCGTCGGGGACGAGCGAGGATTGCGACGGCAGCGGCATCCCCGACGAGTGCGAACTGGGCGACAACGACTGCAACGGCAACGGTATGCCCGATTCTTGCGAACTGGCATCGGGCGCGGCCACCGACTGCAACGGCAACGACAAGATCGACGAGTGCGAGGGCCTGCCGGACTGCAATGGGAACGGCCTGCCGGACATCTGCGACCTGGCCGACGGCACCAGCCAGGACGATAACGAGAACGGAATCCCGGACGAGTGCGAGTTCTCGCCATGCGCGTGCGGCGACCTCGCCGAGCCGCGCAACAATATGGTGGACTTGGGCGATTTTGCCGCGTTCAGCGCGTGTTTCGGGCTGGGCGCGCCGAGCGAGAGCTGCCCGGAGTCAGTCTGGAGCTGTGCGGACCTCGACCAGAACGGCTCAATTGATCTCGAGGACTATTCGACGTTCTCGCTGCTTTTCGGCAAGCAGCCGGCCGGCTTCGCGCCGCCGGCCTGCATGGACGTGCCGTAAACAGCGGACGTTTGCGTGGTCCGTCTGAATGACTCACAAGGCCGGTGGACGGAAATCCCGTCTGCCGGCCTTTTCATTTGCGCGCGAAACCGCACAACATCTCCGTGATCGCGAAAAAAATCGCAGGGCTTCGTCTTGCCTTGGCGCCGGTGCACAGAATAATTGGATAACCGGCCAATGCGTCCGGTGCAGCGGCGATCCGCGGCGCTGGGCCCAGGGACAGGAGGTCGGTCGACCGCCGCGCGTAGGGGGACCTTCGGCGCCGGTTTGGCTGATCGGCAAGAGCTGGATGGAAGCGACCGCTCTCGCCCCATCTCCCCAATCGCTTCAACGGTTTCGCAAGTTCGGCGCGTTCGGCAGTACGCATCGACACAGCACGTGAAGGGCTCCTTTCGCACAGGGCAGCGCGCGCCAGGCACGCCGCCCGGAACGGAAAGTCTGCGCCGGGCCCGGGAGGGAGAGAGAAGACGGGTCTGGAGATGTCGGATTACGGCCACCGGGCCGGAGCCGGACGCGTTCGGGGGAACGGAATCCGGTCTGCGGCAAATCGGGGGATTTCCGCAGCCGCCGTTGCGGTTGAGTCGCTCCGCGACGGCCGATGCAGTCCGCTCCGGTCCGGCCCGTTCAGGCCGCCATCTGCAAACGGCGCCAAGTTGGCAAAGGAGGGAGCGCCTCGCGTCGGTGCTTTTCGCAGGGGGAAAGGGCAGGCCTCTCCGGGTCGGCGGGTCGCGGGAAGCAGCGCCCGCTGACGGCCGGACCGCTCGTTGACCACGGAGCGGAAGCGGGTAGGTCGGGGGATCCCGCCCCATCCGGCAACCGGAAGGCCGTCCTCATACGGGCGTCGGCTGCGCCGCGCGGTCGGGGGTGCGTATGGCCTCGACCGCGCGGAGCAGCGGCCCAGCCTTGACCATCGCCTCGGAGAACTCCGCGTCGGGATGAGAGTCAGCGACGATGCCGCCGCCGGCATGCACGTGGGCGACGCCCGCATGATGGATGAGTGAGCGGATGACGATGTTGAGGTCGCATCCGCCGCGCACGTCGAAGTATCCCAGGCAACCTGAGTAAATGCCGCGCCGCACCGGTTCGAGTTCCGCGATGAGTTTCATCGCGGCGATTTTCGGCGCGCCGGTCATCGAGCCGCCGGGGAATGCGGCGCGGAGCACGTCGGCGGCGTCGCGGCCGGGGGCGAGCCGTCCGACGACGGTCGAGACCATCTGCCAGCAGCTCGCATACGGCTCCAGGGCCATCATCTCCGCCACCCGAATCGACCCATACTCGCACACGCGGCCGAGGTCGTTTCGCAGCAGGTCCACGATCATCGCGTGCTCGGCGCGGTCCTTGTCGCTGGTGCGGAGGGCCTCGCACCGGGCGGCGTCAGCGGCGGGCGAGTCGCCGCGGGGGCGGGTTCCCTTGATCGGGCGGGTCTCGACCCGCCCGTCGGGGTCGAGGCGAAGAAAGCGCTCAGGCGAGCAACAGACGACGGAGAAGCTCGGCAGGCGGAGCAACGCAGAGAATGGTGCGGGGTTGGAGCGGCGCAGATGGCGGTAGAGCGCTTCGGGCGCGGCCGGGCAGGGCGCCGAAAGCCGCATCGTCAGGTTCATCTGGTAGAGGTCGCCACGGGCAATGCGGTCGCGGATGACCTCGACTGCCGCGCCGTGCTGTGCCGCAGTCAGCGAATGACGCCATGGGACGGATTCCCGCGACAGGAGATCGTTGTCTGGGGTCGACGGCACCTCGCTGCCGCGCGCTGGCGCGGTCGCCGTCACGCGCGCGGCGAGTTCATCTGCGCCGTGCTGCGCTGCGGCATGCGCGGCGGTGGGCGTCTGCCCGCGACCAAGGGCGACGGCGAACGTTGTGGCCGAAAGCTCATCGCGGCCCAGGACGGCATCCGCCGCGAGCAGAACGCAGTCAGGCAGGCGGAGGTCGTCTTCGGGAAGCTCCGGGACACGTTCAAGGTCGTGCAGCAATTCGTAGCCGAAGTATCCGACCAGACCACCGAGAAAGGGCGGTGCGCTCCGCGGCACATTGAACATGTCGGCGCGCAGGCGACGAAGAATCTGCATCATTACGTCCACTGCACGAAGCCGCACAAGAAACGACTGGGGTTGCTCCTTCTCGCCAGGATGAAGCGTGACGAACGTGCCCCGGGCGGCGCGGCGCAGGGCGACGACCGCGCGCGGGCGGTCGATGAGAAACGACCAGCGGCCGAGCCGGGCGCCGGGAAGGGTGCTTTCGAGCAGCGCGGCCGGGGCGGTTGGTGAGTCCGGGAACATCGCGTCGAGCGAACCTGCGCCCGCGATCTCGGCGGCGGCGGCCGCCGCTATCACTGCGCGCGGGGCGACCGCGTCGAGAAGCTTAGACAGCGATGTCTCACGGGCGCCGCTCACGGCCGGAATTGTAGTGAGTCGGGGTGCGGTGCGCGTAACTGACGGGCGGGTGATGGGAACGCGGAGCACTCGGGCGCGGGCAGCGCGGCGCGCTCGGTCAGACCTCCTCCACCTCCTTCGTCTTGGAAGCCAGCAATGAATCGACTTTCTCCTCGGCCTTCTTCACCATGTCCTGAATGCGGTCCTTGCCGCGCTTGGCTTCGTCCTCGGAGAACAGGCCTTCCTTCTGCTGCGTGTCGATGACCTTGTTAGCGTCGCGGCGCGCGTTGCGGATCGCGATCCGCTGGGCCTCGGCCATCTTCTTGATCTGCTGCACGATCTGCTGGCGCCGCTCGCCGGAAAGCGGCGGAATGGGCAGCCGAAGCATCTTCCCCTCAGACATCGGCGAAATCCCGATGTTCGAGTTGCGGATGCCGCGCTCGATGTCCTTGAGCGTCGAGGGGTCGAACGGCTTGACGATGATCATCGTCGGCTCGGGTACACTCACCGAAGCGAGTTCGCGCAGTTCCATCGTCGAGCCGTAGGACGCAACGTCGATCTTCAGGTGCTCGACCAGTCCGGGCGAGGCACGCCCGGTGCGCACGCCCCTGAGTTCAGCGCGGAAGAACTCGACGGCCTTGTCCATGCCCGCCTGACATTCGCGTTCGATCTGGTCCAGACTCATGTCGAGATTCCCCGCAATCGCCGTGTTATCCATGGCGCGAGCCGAGATTCTATCGCTTGCGCGGGGCGCCTTCAACGAGACGCCGGCGCAGGCCGGCGAACAAGAGTCAGGTTTACCTGCCTGATCTCGATTCGTAGCTCGCCCAGGGTGCCGGGTTTGGAGGTCGCCTCGACTCGGCCCGCGAGGTAGAAGTTGTAAACGCGGCCGGGTTCGAGCTGTACGCTGAAACGCTTCGTCGATTTCGACGATGCCGACAGGCCGCCCTCCATCTCCGCTGAGTTCTCGATCTGCACGCGCTTGAGCGTACGCCCGTCGGTATCGTTGACGATCGCCTCGAGCAGGTACGATCCCTTGACGTCGCCGAGCGGATCCGGCGTGAGCGTCACAGCGTAATCGACGTCGAAGGCGGCTTCCACGAGCATCGGAGCTTCGCCGCGGTTTTCGAGGCAGTGTCCGAGATCAAAACGGGCTTTGGCCTGGCCGCCGTTCTCGACGCGCACCCGGCAGTGCGCGGTGCCGGCGGCGGAGGCGTCGGATTCGCCGTGCGCAGCGCCATCGGTCCCGGGCGTCTGCTCGCTGGCCTTGTCGTGGATATTGAAGGCCACCTCGGCGGGCAGGCGAATGGTGTTCTCCGCTGTGTGCACGGCCGAGAGCGTCGTCCGCCGCTCCTGCGGGACGTCAAAGTTGCTCGTCGCGGCTCCTCCGCCGCAGCCGAGCGTTCCAACTGCACAGGCAACGAGCGCAGCCAGCATCATCCACAGCTTGCCGGGTGTGTTCACCTGCGATTCCTCCTCGGGGGTACGCGAATCGAAAGCAACCGGGCAAAGTAGCGTCCGCGCGCGGGGTTGTAAACGGCCGGAGGGCGAGCGGAGAGCGTTGCCGCGGCGGCGGCGACGCAGGATAATCCGCCGGAGACGGATGATTCGCCGCGATGAGGGCTTTGAGCATGACCGAGCACAGTTCGCCGGCAGACCAGGATCCGGTGCTGCGCGTGGTGATGATGCCGCGCGACACCAACGCCTACGGCACGATCTTCGGCGGCGTGATCCTCAGTTATCTCGATCAGGCGGCGTTCATCGGGGCACGCCGCGTGGCCAAGGGGCCGTACGTCACCGTGGCGATGGATGCGATCGAGTTCCGGCACCCGGTGCTGGTCGGCGACGTGCTCACCTACTATGCGTCCGTCGTGCACATCGGGCGGACAAGCATCCGCCTGCGCGTGTCGGTGTTTGCCGACCCAGCGGACGACACCCGGCCGTATCACCAGGTGACCGAGGGTGAGATCGTGCTCGTCGCGGTAGACGCCGATCGCCGCCCGCGGCCGATTCAGCCGGACAGGTGAGATACCTATCGCGCGACCAGTTCGCGCAACTCGCGGCAACGCAGCGCGACGGCTGCACCAACAAACACCGCAACACCCACCACGAACTGTACGGCTAGGATGACGAGTGCGCCGCTCTCGGGCCGCCAGGCGCTGAGCATGCGGTGCGCCGACAGACAACCGGCGACCATCAGCGCACCGGCCGCCACGCTCCGCGCGGCGCTAGCGACCAGCGGCCGCCATTCGAGCGGCTCGATCCGCCCGGCGAGGGCGCGCAGCAGCCAGATCGTCTGCACGGTCGACGAGATCGTCGTCGCCAAGCCCAGACCGACTTCTTCCAGCTTCCAGACGAGCGACAGGTTTAGCGTCAGGTTGATCGCCACGCCCCAGACGCTGATGCGCACCGGCGTCCGGCGCTCGCCGAGGGCATAGAAGCACCGCACGAGAATGTGGTTGAGGCCGAACGACCAGACCCCCAGCGCATAGGCGACGAGCGTGCGCGAGACGCGTGCGGTGTCAGCGGCGCCGAACGCGCCGTGCTCAAACGCGCCCTGCACCAGCGGGCGGGCGATGACGATCAGACCCAGCGTTGAGGCGACGCCGATAAACCAGACGACACGCATGGAGCGCGTCAACGCGCTGCGCAGCCGATCGAGGTCGCCCGCCGCCGCGTGCGCACTGAGCGTGGGGAAGACGGCCGTGGCAAAGGCGAGCCCGAAGACGCCGAGCGGAAACTGGTACAGCCGTTGGGCGAAGTACAGGACGGCCGGGGCGCCGGGGTGCGGCACGCACGCCATGGCAATGAGCGAATCGGCAAAGGTGTTGATCTGCACCGCGGCGAGGCCGACAAGCATGGGAAGCATGGCGCGGCGGATGTCGCACAGATCGGGGTCGTCGGTGCAGAGGTTGGGACGCAGGACGATGCCGCGCCGGCGCAAGTCATATCCCTGCAGGAGGAGCTGCAGGATGCCGGAGAGAATGACGGCGCCGACAAGCAGCCACACCTGATGGAGACCTTGGTCAGGGAGCAGCAGGTTGCCGAGCAACAGCGTGACGATCAGAACGACGTTGAGCAGGATGGGAGACGCGGCCGTCGTGCCGAACGAGCCGCGTACGTTCAGCACGCCGCCGATGATGGCCACGAGACAGATAAGCAGCGCGTACGGCAGCATCGCGGCGGTCATGCGCAGCGTAAGCGTACCGCGCTCGCCAAGTGGCAACGCGATGTCGGCGAGCCAGAGGATCAGTTCACCGGCGATGATCAGCGCGGCCAGGACGATCGTGAGCCAGGCGACGACGCGCCCGACGAGCTGCGCTGCGCCGGGAGTGCCCTCGCGGCGCATCCGCGCCGAAAGGACAGGGATCATCGCCGCGGAGAGCGCCCCTTCGCCGAAAAGCCGGCGGAAAAGATTGGGCACCATGAACGCGATGCTGAATGCACCGGCGATCATCCCGGCGCCGAAGACGTGGCCGAAGACCATATCGCGGACGAATCCCGCGATGCGCGAGAGCAGCGTCATCGCCGAGACGATGCGCGCGGACTGAATGACGCGATCACCGGTTGTGGCAGTCACGGGGAGAATTGAACAGCGGCGCGGGCGATCGGGCTAGACCCGGTCATAGAGCCGAAGCAGGGCGCCGACGCCGGGGCAGATGTCGATTTGCGCAAGAAATGCGGCGCCGCTGAGGGCGAGTACGATCTTGGCGAGCGGCAACCGAAACCTGCGCATGTCGGGCAGCTCCACGCTATCCGAGATGGGTCGAGAGACCGGGGTAAATGAAATCGAGGAACGTCGGCGTCAGAAAGTCGTCGAAGAGCGGACAGATCTGCGGTCCGCTGCCGAACGAACTCTGCGCCTGCGCCGCAGGTGCAAGACCGAGCAGAATCAGCCCCGCCGCAAATGCCCGTTGTTTGAGCTTGCGCCACATGATCCAGAGTATCGGCTCTGTTACGCCCCCGGCGACAATCCGCTCAGCATCCGCTGCGGTCGATGATCGAGCAGTTGTTGCCCGTCAGCGGCGAGATAATCGCGTCCAGGAACGCCCCGATGGCGATCCGCGTCAGCAAATCCGTGACGCAGCCGGCCTGAAACAGCGTGCCCAAACCGACGGTGGCCAACAGCCAGAGCTTGGCAGTCCGGCTTTTCATAGATGGTATCCCCTTTCTTGTGTCGCCCTGCCGCGCTTCGGTGTTTGAAACCGACCGACAGGTCAAGCGGGGTACTGTACCCCCAGGCTTGGCGTCCAGTCAATGAGGGATTGGAGCGACCAATAGCACGTAAAAGCCGCGAATCATGCCCCCATGGCCAACGACTCGCGGAATCCCGGTCGCGTCTTCAGGACTTCTGAATTGCCGTAAACCTTGCTCCTTAGAGCGGTTGCAGGACGCAATCGTACTTATCGGTCTCCTGGTGGTTTCGGTTGGTGGACTGGCTTGGGGCCTCTGGACGATATATCTTGTGTTGCCGCCCGGCAAGCCACAACGCCTAGTGGGCAACACGCAACGCAGTTGTGGTCAAAGATTTTTGGCAGCCCTAAGATACTGGCAGAAAGAGGGTTGGCGATTGCTTAATGAAAACGGACGAGATTTGTTTGACAGGCAGCAAGGCTTGGGATATATAACCCGTTGCCCCCAAGATATTGGGGGTCATTTGAACGACTGCACGCGACGTCGGAAAGCACCCGCGAGCCCCGGATGAAGTGTAGCTGAAATCGGCTGGCGGTTGTTGCTGCGCGGATGGGTTTTCGACATCGCCAAACACGGATGTGCCCCTTTTCGGCAGGAAGAAGCCATGATTCTCGCTGACGCAAACCATCATCGTGACGCAGTACCGGCGACGCCCAAGCAGGGAGTCCTGACCCAGAACGGGTTGCGGGTGCTGTCGGCGCGATACCTGAAAAAAGACGAACGAGGTCGCGTCTGCGAGGCGCCACGGGACCTCTTCGAACGCGTGGCCCGAACGATCGCCGCGGTGGAGACGGGGTACGGCGCATCCCCGGAAGTCGCAGCCGAGTGGAAGGATCGCTTCTTCGATCTGATGTGGTCGGGGAAGTTCATGCCCAACTCGCCGACCCTTATGAACGCCGGTCGGGAGATGGGCATGCTGAGTGCGTGCTTTGTGCTGCCGGTCAGAGACAGCATCAACGAGATCTTTGACTCCATTAAGCACACGGCGCTGATTCAGAAGGCGGGCGGTGGGACGGGCTTCGCGTTCGACGAGCTTCGACCGACGGGCGACTATATCCGCAGCTCGGGCGGGACGACCAGTGGACCAATCAGCTTCTGGCGGGCCTTCTCGGAGGCGACCAACGCGATCCAGCAAGGCGCGTTCCGCCGCGGGGCGAACATGGGGATGATGTACATCGATCACCCCGACATTCTGAAGTTCCTACACGCCAAACAGGATCTGACGCAGTTCACCAATTACAACATCTCGGTGAAGATCACGGATGCGTGGATGGACGCGTTTCTCGCCGATCCGGACGGACCGCACATCGTGCGCAATCCGCGCACCGGCAGGAAGTACCTGTTGCCGCGGACACTGGACATCTGGGGCTACGATTTGCGGTCGCTGATTCCGCTCGAAGACGGCCGGCCAGTGCTGCCCGAGGGGATGACCGAGGAGCCCGTGGTCTACACGCGGCGCGAGATCTGGGACTTCATCGTGCGCAACGCGCACCGCACGGGCGAGCCGGGGGTGGTGTTCATCGACGAGATCAACCGGCACAATCCGACGCCGCACGTGGGGCGGATCGAGGCAACCAATCCGTGCGGCGAGCAGCCGCTGCTACCGTACGAGGCGTGCAATCTCGGCAGCGTCAATCTCGGCGCGTTTGTCGTCGAGAAAGCGCCGGGGGCACCCTACGTCGACTGGGAAGCGCTGCGCGAGACGGTGAATCTCTCCACTCGCTTCCTCGATAACGTGATCGACGCGAACAACTACCCGCTGCCGGAAATCCACGCGGTCTGCAAGGCTAATCGCAAGATCGGGCTGGGGATCATGGGTTTCGCCGACGCACTGCACAAGCTGGGAATCGGCTACAACAGTGAGGCCGGCGTCGACATGGGCGAGCGGTTCATGCGCTTCGTCAACGACGAGGCACACCTGGCGAGCGAGAGGCTGGCAGGGGAGCGTGGCTGCTTCTCGAACTGGAAAGGCTCGACCTGGGATACGGTGCACCAGCGGCCGATGCGAAACGCCTGCTCGACAACGGTGGCGCCGACGGGAACGATCAGCATCATCGCCGACTGCTCAGGCGGCATCGAGCCGCTGTTCTCGCTGGTCTTCTACCGCAACGTGCTCAAAGGGCAGGAGTCGGGCCGGCCGAAAATGATTCAGGTCAGCGAGATCTTCCGCCGCGCGGCCGAGCGACACGGCATTCTCAGCGAGGGGCTGATGGAACGCATTGCCAGGGAAGGCACCCTCGCTCATATTGAGGAGATTCCGGCGGAATTGAAGCGGGTGTTCGTGTGTGCACACGACATCTCGCCGGAATGGCACATGCGGATGCAGGCGGCGTTTCAGCGCCACTGTGACTCATCCATCTCCAAGACGATCAACTTCCCGCGCGAGGCGACGCCGGAGGACATCGAGACGATCTATCGCCTGGCTTACGAACTGAAATGCAAGGGTGTCACCGTGTACCGCGACGGCTGCCGCGATAGCCAGCCGATGGCGCTGGCAAACGATGCCGGCCCGGGCAAATCGGACGAGGCCGACGCGGAGCCGAGCAAGTCGGCCGCCGCCACCGCTCGTTTGCTCGAACCGCGCGACCTGCCGGAGATTGTCAGCGGGCTGCGCATCCGCCAGATGACGCCGTTCGGCAATATGCACGTGAAGATCACGGTCGATCCGACGGCGGACCGCGAGCTGGAGGTCTTCGCCCAGCTCGGCAAGGGCGGCGATCTGGCCAACAGCGACATGGAGGCGATCTGCCGCATGGTGTCGCTCTGGCTGCGGTCGGGCGGAAGGCTCAAACACGTCATTCAGCAGCTCAAGGACATCGGCTCGAGCCTGCAGGTAGCGACGCGCGAGGGGAAGATCATGAGCCTCGGCGACGGTCTGGCCCGCGCGCTCGAAAAGTATCAGCGCGCCAAGGAGCGTTTCGGGCTCCGCGCGCTGCTACTCGGTGAGGTCGATCTGAAGGATCTGGACCGTCCGGTGGGTGAGACGGACAAGGCACTCGTCGGGCGGACAAACGGTAGCGGTAAGCACAACGGTCCAGGGAACGGGAACGGGCATGGGGTCGGCAGCGGCGGAGCCACGGCCGGTGCCAGGACGGAAGTGCGCCACGGACTCAAATCGGCCGACGGGCAACCCGCGGCACCAGAGGAGTCGCCCCTGGCAATGGCCACGCTGACCCAGCCCCCGAGCCGACTGCGCGGCTTCAAGATCAAGTGCGAGCAGTGCGGCTCGACCCTCCATTTTGCCGAGGGTTGCGTCAAATGCCCGAACCCGCAGTGCGGGTACGCCGCCTGCTGAGGCGAAGGGATTCGGTCGTTCCCGAAACAGGGGGCCGGAGTGCTTCATTTTTCCTTCCCACCGGGGAGGGAATTTGAAACACTTCGGCCCCTGGTACGTAATAAGGTTAGAGGGACGTTGGGGCGACTCGCGCGTCGTGCGAGCACCTCGGCGAGTGCCCTCAAAACAGGACATTCGGGTCCGGGTTTCATCCAGGAGGAGTTTGGCCGCAAACGGACGAGGCGGCCGGACGATACGTACAGCAGAATTACGGCTTCTTTCCCCTCCGGAAAGCACCGGCCGCTCTCTGAGAGCACCGGTGCTTTCTTTTGCGCGGCGCAGGCGGCATATGCACGGGCGCGCGGCCGCACGCGCACATTGCGCTGTAACACCGTGCGCACAGCACAACCTGCCGCGCCGGACCGGCTCGGTTACACTGCTGCGGATGTCTGCAATGCTCGGAAGCGCGGAGCAACTTCTGCCCAACGAACCGTTGCGACGACTGGGGCGGCGCGTGGTGGTCGTTCCGGACGCGGTAAGCACGAACGATTTGGCGCTGGGCGAGACTGCGCCGGACAGCGACGGATTTGTGTATCTGGCGGAGATGCAAACGGCGGGTCGCGGGCGACTGGGGACGGACTGGCATGCGCCGCGCGGCGCGTCAGTGCTCTGCTCGGTGCGACTGGTGGAGTCGGGAGCGGCGCCGCGCTGCGTGAGGATGTCGCTGGCGGCGGGCATCGCCGTGCATGAGGCGATCCTGCGGGCGACGGACGTGCGGCCGACGCTGAAGTGGCCGAACGACGTGTTGGTCGGCCAGCGAAAACTGGCGGGTGTGCTGATCGAGACGCGTCTGCTCGACGGTGAGCGTCACGCCGTGGCCGTCGGGGTCGGGATCAACTGTCTGCAGCACGAGGGGCACTTTCCGCCTGAGCTACGCGATCGCGCCACGTCGCTAGATATCGAGAGCGGGGCGGCAATCAACCGGCGGCGCGTTGTGCGGGAGTTGCTGCGGGAGCTGGATGAGTGGCTGGCGGCCGAGCATCTCGATCAGGGCGAGGTACTGCGGCACGAATGGATGGCGCGTGGGATGGCGTTCGGGACGCACGTCGCGCTGTTAAACGCGGGGCGGGTCTATCACGGCACGATGCTCGATTTGGACGCGGATGCGGGTCTGCTGGTGTCGCTGGAGGGCGGAGGCCGGCGGTGGTTCTGCCCGCTGACGACGCATGTAACATCGCAAGTGAAGGTGTGACGGGTGGCGGCACGGTCGGCCATTGAACTGCCACTGCGGGTGCGCGTCGGGCGCGGCGGAACCGCGCTACTCGTCGGCTGGGGCGGAGCCCAGTTCCTGCTGGGCTGGGCGGGCGTCTGTCGATCGGTGTTCGACCCGTTGCCGCAAACAACACTGGTGGTGCTGGCGGCCGGTTTGCTCACCGTGGCGCTGGGGCCGTGGGTGCCCCAGGGGCTCATTCATCTCGTGTATTCTCCGCTTCGGGGAGGGCCATCGAACAGGCGAGACAGATGGCGCCGGGGCCAGGAGCCTGGGACAAGGTCGCATCGCTCGTCGTCCGACGACGCAGTTGACGATCGCGTGGTGTTGGTCGGGGCCACGTGTTGCCTGCTCGGCGTGCTGATCGCACTGTCACCGATCGTTGTCGGCGTGTTTGCGCGGGTCAGTGCGTACCTCGAGGCGCGTTTTCTATGGACGACGGAATCGATTGCCGTCGCGGATGGCGTGCTGGCTTGGCTGTCGCAGCTCCCAATCGGCGCGCTGCTGGGGCTGGCGGTGGTTTCGCTGTTGGGGGTAGAGGCGCAACGCGACGATCGTTCGCCCGGTGGTGGTCGGCTCGGCGGAATGCTGATTGGCGCGGGACTTTGCTGCCTGATCATTTTGGGGCCGGCGAGCGGGCTTTCGAGCCGCGTGCTGCTCCTGCTGGCATCCGTGCCGCTTTTCGCGGCGGCGACGATTTCACTGACCTGTCTGTCCGGCCCCCAATCAAACCACGCCGGCCGCGCGGGCAGGCGAGTCGAATCGACCGATCTACCGCAGGTCGATGCAGCGGGGCTGGGCGTGCTGTTGGTTGGAATCGCAATCTGGGCGCTGGGCGTCGCATTGGCGGGGCCGGTGTGGCTTCAGGCGAGCCATGTCGCCTGGGGCCTGACTGGCGTACCGCCGGGTTTTGGAGTGGGGTCGTGGCTGGTCGGGCTCGGGCTGGGCGCGGTGTTGTTCCGCTCTCGCGTGGATGATGCGCGGCGGACGTTGACCCAGTGCGGACTCCGCCTGTGGCTCGGGGGTGTGGGGACGCTCGGTGCGGCGCTGCTGCTACGCGTCGATCTGGCCAACGTGGGCGACGACGAGTGGGTGGCGCTCGCCGGGGGCCGCGTCGCGGCAGGCGTCCTGGCACAGGGCGTACTGGCGGGGCAGGTGTTGCCGTCACTTCTGGGGGCGGCGCAGTGCCGGTTCGCCACCCGCGCGATCGCCCAGGCGGTGCTGGTGACGCTGCTGTCAATGATGGCGGGCGCGGGGCTGGCCATCGCGGCATACTGGCTGCTGCCGCGTTACGGTTCACTTCTGGTAGTCAGCGCGTCGGCGCTCGGCCTGCTGATGGGCGGGGGGTTGCTGATCATCTATGAGCCGCGTCGCGGCCCTTGGGCGTCGCGCGGGCCGCTGGGGCTGGTGTTCGGGACGCTGGCAGTGATGACGGTAGTGCTGCCGCGGGCCGCGGCCGGGTGGCTACTCGATCAACCGCTGACCGTGGCGCGAGCGGAAGGCGGACGGTCGTCCTGGCGAGCGGCAGCGAGCGGCGCGGGGCGAGCGGTAACAGCGGCGGCGACACTCCCCATAACGGATTCGCCAATGCGCGGCGTGGGGCGATCGCCGCGGACGGTCGAGGAGTTGTTGACGCGGCTGGTGGGGACGGGCGGACGGATGTGCCTGATCGACGAAGGGATCGCCGCGCCGGATCAGGGGTGGACGCGGCACCTGGCTTCGGTGGAGTGGCTGCTGCTAGACCGATCCACCGGGCGCGCGGGGTGGCGCGGCGATCGGCTGCTGCGCCGGCTGCGTTTGGAACGCCGCCGGTTCGACCTCGTGGTCGTTGGGTCATACGCAAGTGGAGATCCCGACAACACGGCGCTGTGGTCGCGCGAGACGTTGGCGCGGCTGATGGGGCGCGTGTCGCCACGCGGGCTGCTCGTGCTGCGCGTGCCAGAAGAGGTGGCCGGCGCGCCGGAGGCCCCCGTGTTGGCGGCCACGTTTGCGGAGGCGACACGTGGGAACGAGGCGGTGTGGGCGCGGCCCCCCACGGCCTTGGCGCGCAACGAGTTCTGGCTGGTGGCGTCACCTCAGGAACGGAAGGGGACGACAAAGCGACTGGAAGA
>CAZNDQ010000040.1:0-14616 GCA_964571825.1 uncultured Planctomycetales bacterium
AACAGATGAGTACGATCAACACGAACATTCCGTCCCTGGTCGCCACCCGTATTCTCAATCAGCAGAATCGGGCCCTGAGCCAGTCGCTCGAGCGGCTCAGCACCGGGTTCCGTATCAACCGCGGCGCCGACGACCCCGCCGGCCTCATCGTCTCCGAAACCCTGCGCCAGGAGCAGCGTGCGATCCAGGCGGCCATCGGCAACGCCTCCGCCGCTGACCAGATCGTCTCCGTCGCCGAAGGGGCGCTCAACGAGGTCAACTCGCTGCTCGTCGAGCTGGAAGGCCTCCTCGACAAGACCGCCAACGCAGCGGTGCTCAGCAAAGACGAAGTCCGCGCCAACCAGCTCCAGATTGACTCCATCCTCGACTCGATCAACCGCATTGCCAACACGACAACGTTCAAGGGCAAGAACCTGCTCGACGGCAGCCTCGCCTACAACCTGACCGGCGTGACGGGAAGCGATATCGCCAATGCCCGGGTCAATGGCGCCGTGCTGCCCGCAGGCTCGTCGCTGGGTGTCAGCGTCCATGTGACGGCTTCAGCGCAGACCGCGCAGCTCCGCCACGAAGCCGGCGCCGACACGCTCGGCGGTGCGGTCACGGTCCGCATTAGCGGCGAATACGGCGCGGACACGTTCTCCTTCGCCTCCGGCGTGGCGCTGACCGAGGTGGCGACCGCAATCAACGGCTCCAAGACGCTCACCGGTGTTTCGGCGACCGTCGAGGGCAGCGGCTCCACGGCCGCGCTCGTCCTGGCCAGCACGAATTACGGCAGTTCGAAATTCGTCAATGTCGACACAATCTCCGGCAGCTTCGCCACCGTGGACGCCGACAGCAACAGCGTCTCGCGCGACGAGGGCCGCGACGTCGCCGCCACGATCAACGGTGTCACCGCCACGGGCGATGGTCTGACCGCCTCAGTGCGCACGGCTGCGCTCAGCGTTGACCTGCTGCTCAGTGAAGCGCTAGGCACGCTCAACGGGGCCTCTGCCAGTTCGTTCTCCATCACCGGCGGCGGCGCGATCTTCTCGCTCTCGCCGAACATCGGCGGCGCCGGACAGGTGGGCCTGGGCCTCCAGGCCGTCCACACCAGCCAGCTTGGCGACGCGACGATCGGATTCCTCTCCAGCCTCCGCGGCGGCGGGGCAAATGATCTGGAGAGCGAGAACTTCACCGAAGCACAGCGCATCGTCCGCCAGGCTTCGCGCGATGTGAGCCAGACCCGCGGGCGGCTCGGCGCCTTCCAGACCTTTACGCTCGAACCGACCATCCGCTCGTTGCAGGTGGCCTTCGAGAACACGGCGGCCGCCGAGAGCGCCATCCGCGACACCGACTTCGCCGAGGAAACGAGCCGCCTGACGCGAACGCAGATTCTCGTCAACGCCGCGTCGATCGCCCTGCAGCTCGCCAACGCGGCCCCGCAAAACGTGCTCTCGCTGCTGCAATAAGGGTGGCTGGAGCACCACCGGGCACGCCCGGTGAAACGAGGCATGATCGGGCGCTGGTCCTCCGCCAGGGGATCGGCGCCCGTTTTTTTCGGCCCCATCTTCCGACGCCCATAAATAGTTAAAGCCCGCTCCCGCGACCACCGACATTTCCGGTGCTTCGATCCACTGTCCTGCCGACGTGCGCCGTGCGGACAGGCGGATCGAAGACCCGCATCGAGCGGGCAAGAGCACCCCATTCTGGGACCGACTGATAAAGTTGCCGGGGCGCTCGTCCGATTCTATGGCACCCGGCGGCGGAAGATCGCCGCTCGGGCTCCGGCGGGATGTATCGGATCGCGACCTGGATCGTCACCCCGGCGCGACGCACCCGGGGAATAGAGAGAAACGGGGGCCGATTGCTGGACGGCCTGCGGCTCGCAACACGCGAGCCCGAACCGAGGCGGGACGGAACCCTGCCTCTCATGCCGCGAGACGGTCGAGAAGACCGGGCGGCAACCGGCTGTCACGGAGGATACCATGAGTCGGATCAACACCAACATCCCTTCTCTGGTTGCACAGCACCGCCTGAACGCCAGCCAGCGCGACCTCAACCTGCGGCTGGAACGGCTCAGCACCGGACTCCGCATCAACTCCGGCAAGGATGATCCGGCCGGGCTCATCGCTTCCGAACTGCTGCGCAGCGAGATCCAGGGGATCAATCAGGCCCTGGAGAACTCCTCCCGCGTCGTCAACGTGCTCACCACGGCCGAGGCGGCGCTCAACGAGGTCTCCTCCCTCCTGCTCGAAGTCCGCGGCCTGATCAACAAGAGCGCCAACCGCGGCGCACTTTCCGAAGCGGAGCTGCAGGCCAATCAGTTGCAGATTAACTCCCTCCTGGAGAGCATCGACCGCATCGCCAACGGCACGCAGTTCGCCGGTGAGAAGCTGCTCAACGGCAACTTCGCCTATTCGGCCTCGGGCGTCGCCACCAACCTGCTCGCCAACACGACCGTGTTTGGCGCGCGCGTCCCGGTCAACGGCTCACTGCAGGTCCGCGTCGAGGTCGTTACCAGCGCGGAAAAAGCCACTGAAAGCTTCAGCGGCGCGACGATCAGCGAGGATGTCACCTTCGAGGTGACCGGCAACAAGGGCTCCCAGATTTTCGTGTTCCAGAACGGTGCGTCGGTTGACGACATCGCCGCCGAAATCAACAAGTTCACGGCCTATACGGGCGTCGCGGCCGTCGCCAGCGCCGCGGGCATCGCCCTGCAGAGCGAGTTCTACGGCGCTTCACAGTTTGTCAAGATCAAGTCGATCACGGGCAATTTCATTGCCACCCAGGGCCAGGAGGCTGAGGACAAGGGCGTCGATGTCGGCGCGCTGATCAATGGCCAGGCGGCCTTCGCCGCCGGTCTCAAGACCAGCCTGCGGGCCTCCGGCCTTGACGTGGAACTCGAACTCACCGAAGACCTGGCCACGCGGGCGGCGGCCAGCGCCACGACCTTCGACATCATCGGCGGTGGCGCGCTCTACCAGATCGGGCCCAACGTCAGCCCGATCGGCCAGATCAACATCGGCATCCCGTCAGTCACGACCGCCCACCTCGGCGACAACGTTGTCGGCCTGCTCAACTCCATCGCCCAAGGCGGCGTCAACGACATTCTCGGCGAGGACGAGACCGGCGAGAACGCCGAACGCATCGTCAACGTCGCCATCAACCAGATCGCCACGATCCGCGGCCGGCTCGGCGGCCTGCAGAAGAACACGATCGAAACCAACATCAACAGCCAGAACATCGCCCTGGAAAACGTCAAGGCGGCCGAGTCCACCATCCGCGACGCCGACTACGCCTCCGAAGTCGCCGCCCTGACGCGGGCGCAGATTCTGCAGCAGAGCGGCATCGCCACCCTCGGAATCGCCAACCAGATTCCGCAGAGCGTGCTGGCGCTGCTGGGATAGCGGCTCCGCATACGCGGATACATCGCGCAAAGAATGCCCCGGGCCGCCCCTTTCGGCGGCCCGTCTTTTTTGACGCCGCGCCGCGCAACACGCTGATACGCCGCTCGCTATCGGACGTGCCTTACTCCCCGTGGCGAAGCCCGCGCATTCTCCTTCGCGCACTGGGCACGACGCCTCCGCCAAGCCGATACAACCAACGGCTGCGCCCACGGAGCGCGCGGCCTGTTGCCGACTGAGGACTGCTTATGGGAACGATCACGACCGGTGTCGGCCTGATCTCCGGATTGCCGATCCAGGACCTCGTCAAACAGTTGATTGCCATCGAGGCCCGCCCGCGTGACTATGCGCAGCAGCAGTTGCAGGCCATTCAGGCGCAGCGCACCGCCTACCTCGACATCAACGCGCGCCTGCTCGCCGTCAAGAACGCAATCAAGTCGCTGAATACCGCGACGGCGTTCCGCGCTTTTGCCGCCACCAGCAGCAACAGCAACATCGCCACCGCCACCGTCGCCGACGGCGCCGCGCCCGGCTCGCTCAGCTTCGTCGTCAAGTCGCTCGTGGCCAGTCACCAGATCGTCACGCGCGGCGTCGCCGATGCCGACGCCGCCGGACTGGGCAACGGCACGGTCACCGTGGAAGTCGGCCAGGGCTTCGTCGACCGCGCCACCCGCCTCGACGAACTCAACGGCCTGGCCGGCGTGCAGCGCGGCAACATCCGCATCACCGACCGCTCCGGCGCCAGCGCCGTCGTCGACCTCGGCACCGCCGTCACCGTCCAGGACGTGATCAACGCGATCCACGATGCGGACGACATCCGTGTCGCCGCTTCCGTGCGCGGCGATGCGCTCGTGCTCACCGACCAGAGCGGCGGTACGGGCACTCTCATCGTCGAGGAAGTCTCCGGCGGCAAGACCGCCGCCGGCCTCGGCCTCCTCGGCTCCTCCACGCCCGGCAGCGCCGAACTCGTCGGCCAGGACGTGCGCAATCTCTCGGGCGCCACGCCGCTGCGGCTGCTCAACGACCGCGCCGGCGTCGGCGTCCTGCGCGGCCAGAACGATCTGCGCATCACGGTCGGCGGGGTTTCATTCGATGTCGCACTCGACGGCACGGTTATCACCGGCTCGGCATCGTCGCCGGAGCGCGGCACGCGTCTCGCGCAGCTCAACCACGGCACCGGCATCGGCCAACTCGGCGTCGTCCGCGTGCAGGACCGCTCCGGGCATACCGCCGAAATCGACCTCAGTGTCGTCGACCGCGGGCTCGATGCCACCGGACTCAACCAGACCACCGTGCAGGATGTAATCGGCGAATTGAATACGCAGCTCACGGCCGCCGGCGTCAGCGTCAAAGTCGAGATCGGCGGCGGCGGCGCGCTCAAGGTCCTCGACACGACGCCCAACGTCGGGCAGCTCGCGGAAGATTCGCGCCGAAACCTCAAGATTGAAGACGTGAGCGGCTCGACGACCGCCGGACTGGGCCTGCTCATCGACCAGGGCGGCACCGCCGAGACGCTCACCGTCACCGGCCGGCGCGTCTTCGTCATCGACACCATCGGCGACGTGCTCCGCGCCATCGAATACCACCCCGATAACTCCGCCGGCGCCGGCCACGTCAGTGCCGCCGTCGCCGGCAACGGCATTCGCCTCAGCAGCGACGCCAACATTTCGGTTGAGGCGCTCAACGGCTCGACCGCCGCCGCCGATCTCGGACTGCTAAACCTGTCCGGCTCGACGATCACCTCGCGCGATCTGATCGCCGGACTCAACACCGTGCTGCTCTCCTCGCTCAGCGGCGGCAGGGGGGTCGGCGGCACGCTCACCGTCGAGGGCGCTGGCGGCACGCTCAGCCTCGACGTCACCGGCATCCAGACACTCCAGGCGCTGATCGACCGCATCAACGCCGAATCCGCCACCACCGGCATCTCGGCGCGTATCAACGCCGTCGGCAACGGCATCGAGTTCCTCGACACGGCGCCCGGCGCGGGTTCGCTGCGCATCTCCGGCCAGGCGGCCGTCGACCTGCGGCTTATCGACGACGCGAACGGGAAGACCTTCTCCTCCGAGCGTGCCTCCGCCAACGCCCAGCTTCGCTACTTCTCCGCCGGCACGCACCTGGCGGAGCTGAACGGCGGGCGCGGCATCGAACGTGGCAAGTTCCGCATTACCAACAGCAACGGCGTTTCCGCGGTCGTCGATCTGACGCAGGGCGACGAAATCACGCTGCAGAACGTCATCGATGAGATCAACTCGCGCTTCAGCACCGGCCAGAAAGTTGTCGCCCGGATCAACGACAACGGCGACGGCCTCATCCTCGAGGACCAGGCCGGCGGCGCGGGCAAGCTCACCGTCACCGAGGAGGGCGGCAAGACGGCGCGCGACCTCGGCATTCTCGGCACCTCAACCAGCAGCGAAGCGGGAAGCAACCTCATTGACGGCTCGTTCGAGGTTTCGGTGTCCGTCTCGCCGTCTGACTCACTCAGGAGCCTCGCCGCGCGGCTGAGCGCCGCCTCCAATGGGCGGTTCCGCGCGCAGGTCATCAACGACGGCTCCAGCGGCACTCCCTACCGCCTCTCGCTCAACTCGCTCATCAGTGGAACCGTCGGCCGCATCGGATTCGACGCAACCAGCATCGGGCTTGACTCGTCCACCCTCGTCGAGGCGCGCGACGCGCTGGTCCTGATCGGAAGTGACACGCAAAACGGCGGCCTGCTCGTCACCTCGTCGTCGAACTCGGTCCTGAACGTGCTCCCCGGCGTGACGCTCAACCTCTCCGGCACCTCGACCAATCCCGTCACCATCACCGTCGCGCAGAACGTCAACGGCCTCGTCGAGAACATCAAGACCTTCGTCAACACCTTCAACGATGCCGTCTCGCGACTCGACGCGCTGACCGCCTACAACCAGGAGACCGGCGCGCGCGGCGTGCTGCTCGGCGACTCAGGAGTCTCGACGATTCGCAGCCGGCTGACGGCGCAGTTGACCTCACCCGTGGGGTCCGGCCCTGACGCCGAGTTCGCCTCCACCTATGGCATCTCGCTCGGCCGCGGCGGCAAGATCGAGTTGAATGAGACGCGATTGCGCGAGGCGCTCGCCGCCGACCCCGAAGCCGTGCAGCAGTTCTTCACCACCGCCGAGACCGGCTTCGCCACGCGCTTCGAAAAATCGCTCGACGACCTGACGCGCAGTTTCGACGGCCTGCTGGCCCAGCGCGACCAGACGTTCCAGAATCGTGCTGACCTGCTGACGAGCCGCATTGATTCGCTCAACGTCCAGTTGGCGCGCAAAAGCGCCCGGCTGACCGCCCAGTTTCAGGCCATGGAACAGGCGCTTTCCAACCTGCAATCGCAGCAGACGGCCCTTTCCGGGCTGGCCAACCTGCTCGCCCAGCAGCGGACCTAGCTCAAAACCGGGCGCGGGGTCAACCCGGCCTGCCGTCCCGCCGATACATACGCTGATGTCCGACGCCACCCGCCAATACCTGCGCAACGCCGTGCTCACCGCACCGCCCGAGCAACTCCAGTTGATGCTCTACGACGGGGCCATTCGCTTTGCCATGCAGGCACGCGAAGCGCTCGAAGCACACGACATCGAGAAAAGCCACGAACTGCTCCTCCGCACACAGAAGATCGTGCTCGAACTGTACAACGGGTTGCGGCCCGAGATCGATCGCGAGCTGTGCACGCAAATGGGCGGGCTCTATATGTTCGTCCATCGCAAGCTGGTCGAGGCCAACGTCAGCCGGAGCGTGTCCGCCGTCGACGAAGCGTTGCAGATCCTCCGACACGTGCGCGAGACCTGGACGATGCTGATCGGCAAACTCCGCGCCGAGCGCGGTGCAGCGGCGTCCCCGGCCGTTGACGCGCAGGCACCGCAGCGAAAGGCTCCGGCGCGCGTGGCGCCCGGCGGGCGGCCTGTCCCGCACGCCGCCGCGGCCGCAACAGCGCCCGTCGCCTTTGACGCCGAGGGCTGAACCGCCGGTGGACTCGTCGTTGCACCGGTCTGGCGCGGCCCTACAATGCGTGCGAAAATCCCCTCCCTTCCGAAGAACCAGTGGGGGTGCCGGGCGTATCATTCTGAAAGGGAGTATCAGCGTGCTGCCCTCGAGGTCCTGCATTTCCCTCTTGAACTGCGCACTGCTCGGTCTGGCATTCTCTTTCGTGCCCGGGCACAGGAGGCTGCTCCCGACACCCCGGCCACGGAAGCGGCTCAACCGGCCGAAGATGCGCCGCCTAAACCCGCCGCAGGCCCAGGCTCCGCAAAGTCCATCGAGGAGCAACTCCTGGAGGCCGGTGTGCTCCTGCGCGACGCCGACCAGATCAAGACCCTGACTACGGAAAAGGTCGAGATGCTGCAACGAGCCATGCGCATCCTCGTTCGGCTCAACGTGGACTATCCCGGCGACCTGCGCTCCGTCTTCGGCCAGGCCGAGGTCTACCGGATGCTCCAGCGCTGGAGCGAGGCCCGCGCCAAGTACGAGGAATTCGTCGCCTCACCCCAGGGGCGAAACTTCCCCGGCGCGTACGAAGGACTCGGTGAGGTCTTTCTCGCCTCGAAGTACCATCGCCAGGCCCTGCCCAAATTCGAACGCGCCCGCCAGCTCAACGCCAACAGCATCCGCGCCTGGAAGGGAATTGCCGAGTGCCAGCTCGGCCTGCGCAGGTTTGAGGATGCCTACACCGCCACCATCGAGGCGCGCAAACGCGATCCAAACGACGTCGCGGCCCTAAAGCTCGCTGCACAGGTCGCCCTCCGCTGGAACGACCTCAAGCCCGAGAAGGCCGAGTGGATCGACGACGGCCTGCGATCCTGCAACCGCGCTCTGTCGATCTTGCGCGATCAATGGGCTCAGGACCCCCGCGACACACTGGCACTCAAGGATATGGTTGCGTTCTGCGCGCTGATCAAGGACCTGACGCTGAGCCAGATCACCGCGGCGCCGGAACTCCAGCCCGAGATGGCCCTGCGCCTCGTCGAAGCTCGCCAGAGTGAAGCCTGGTTTCAGCAGATGCTCTCCGACCACGAGTCGCTCCAGGTCATCGAGCACGCGCTCACCACGGCGCCGGGCAACGTCCGCCTGCTCGAAAAAGCGGCCCAGTTGCAGAAAATGCTCAATCTCGACGATGACGCCCTGGCTACCGCCCGCAAACTGCTCGAGGTCGATCCCGGCAGCGTCTTCGCCCAGCGCCTGATCGCCGACCTCACGCAACCGCCCGCCTCGCCGCCGCGCTCCGCGCCCACCCCGACGGCCTCCGCCGCCGGCGCCAGTCGTTGACGACCCTCCGCCGTACGACTATCGTACTTGGCTCGCTGCGCCCGGGTGGCGGAATTGGCAGACGCGCATGGTTGAGGGCCATGTGCCCGTTAGGGCGTGCTGGTTCGACTCCAGTCCCGGGCACTTTCCCCTGCACAAGGGCGGTCAACGCAGACCTCGAGACCGGTATCCATGCAGTATCTGGTCGGCGAGCCGGGGCTCAATCGACGACGGCGCACCTCCGCCGCCGTGCTCTGCGTCGCCGCGCCGCTCGCACTGGCAATCTGCGCCTGCGACCAGGATGCCCTGCGCCGCGCCTTTTCGCCCCGCAGCAAGCTGCCCCCCGTCACCGACCGACTGCGCAACACCTATCCCGACCTGGCCAGCAACCGCTTCCTCGTCCTGGCCGACTTTGAGAAGGTCGAGCAGGGTGAGATGTTCACCATGGAAACGCCCGACAATCAGGGCTCCTTTCATGTGACCGCCGCACGCTCGCGCCGCGAGACCGGCGCCGGCTCACTCGCCGCCGAGTTCCGTTCACCTCGGGACATACTCATCGCCGGCGATGACCCCCGTGCCCGCTGGACGCTCGCCCCCGACTGGCGCACCTACTCCCTCCTGCTGATGAGCGTCCACGCTGACCAGCCGGCCAACGGCCTGACCATCGAAATCGTCGGCAACGACGCCGCACGCTCCTTCCGCCGCGAGCGAATCCCGCTCTCCGGCGGCTGGAACCTGCTGCGTTTCGATCTCGAAGAGATCGGCCGCTTCGTCGATCTATCGTCTGTGCGCCAGGTCCGCTGGCACTGCGAGGGCCTCGCCGGACCGCGCACCCTCCATCTCGACGACGTCCTGCTCGCCGACAATCGCAAGGTGCTCCTCGGCGATCCCGCCGGCCCCGAAGGCGACCTCTACGCCGTGCACGAGGGGCTGCGCCTGCGCGTCGGCGCCGTCGGCCGCTTCGAGTGGGCCTTTTCCGGCGGGCGGCTCGTCGGCTGGACAGAGGGGTCGCGCTCCGCCCACACTCGCTCCGGCGACCCGGCGCTGGCGGACAGCGCCGCACCCCGCCGCAACTGGGTCAGCATGCCTTCGCCGCACACCCTTTCGCTCGGCCCCGTCGCTGTCGCCATGCGTCCGAACGATACCCGTGACCTCGACCTCGACGGCCAGGCCGGCTGGGTCACGCGCGTCGGGCGCGAGGGTGACGCGCTCGCGGCCGCCAGCGCCGTCGTGCAGACCGCGCAGCGCCTGCTCGAATGCTCGCCGCTCCGCGTTGTCGTCGAATGCGAACGCATGATCGGCGCCGCCGACGGCACCGATGCCGACTCGCCGCGCTCCGTCACGCGCTACGTCGTCACGCCCGAGGGCCGCTGCTACGTTTATCTGCAGTGCCGCACCGAAGCGCGCACCTGGCGCGCCGCCGAAATCGGTCTCGCCCTCATGGTCAGCCGCGCCGCCGGCTTTGGCGTGCTCGCTCACCCGGCCTCGCTCTCCACCAGCACCGACAGTGTCGGACAGGGCGCGTTTCTACTGCTCCATCGCGCCGGCGCCTCGCCCGCCGCCAGCGACCTGCTCTGTGTGCCCCACGCGCCGCAGGCACTGCCCGATGTCACCGAGATTGTCAACGAAGACGAATCGCGCATCGGCGGCCTGTTCCTCGCGCGCTCGCCCGCCCGGCCGCAGGCCGCCTATGCCCTGATGCTCGCCGCCTGGCCGCCCGACATCGACGACCGCGAGGCCGGCAGTGCGCTCGCCGACTCCTACCTCCGCCCCGCGGCCCTGCGCTTCGAGGTCGGCGAACTGCTCCGCACCGATCCCGGCGACCTCACCAACGACGGCTTCAACGAGTCCGAGGGCTGCTACGTGCTCCAGCCCCAGAAGGGCCGCCTCCGCTTCCTCCTCGACGGCACCCAGCGCCCCCTCTGGCATCCGATGTTCAAGGTCGCCGACTCCAAAGGCCGCCGCATTTGGGCCTACGCCGAGGGCCGCATCCTCGACACCCCCCACCGCACGCACGACGACCTAGCCATCTTCAAGCTCGACCGCATGATCTCCAGCAGCATGACGATCGAGGTCATCCTGCAGGATCCTGCCGCGCCGACCCCCGAGCCGACGCCCGCCGTAGGATCCACGGCAGAGGAGCGCTGATGCCCCGCCACGACGGCCGACGCCAAGACGAACTGCGTCCCTGCACCATCGAACGCGGCTACAACCAGCTCGTCGCCGGCTCGGCGCTCATCTCCATCGGCCGCACGCGCGTCCTCTGCACCGCCAGCCTCGATCAGGGAATCCCCGCCTGGCGCGCCGGCCGCGGTCTCGGCTGGGTCACCGCCGAATACGACATGCTCCCCGCCGCCGGCGGCCAGCGCAAGCCGCGCAACCGCCAGCAGGTCGACGGCCGCACGCAGGAAATCCAGCGGCTCATCGGTCGCACTCTCCGCTCCGTCGTCGACATGAGCCGACTCGGCGAAAATACCATCATCCTCGACTGCGACGTGCTCCAGGCCGATGGCGGCACCCGCACCGCCGCCATCACAGGCGCCTATGTGGCTCTGACCGACGCTGTCCGCGCCGGCCGCGCGCAAGGCTGGATTCAGCGAGACCCGATCCGCGAGCCGGTCGCCGCTGTCAGCGTCGGGATTGTCGACGGCCGCGTCGTGCTCGACCTCGACTACGCCGAGGATTCGACGGCCCAGGTGGATTTCAACGTCGCCATGACGCGCTCCGGCCGGCTGATCGAGGTGCAGGGCACGGCCGAAGGCACCGGTTTTCGCCGCAACGAAATGAACCGCATGATCGACCTGGCCGCGCGCGGCATTCGTCGCCTGATCCGCGCACAGACGGCGGCGCTGGGTCAGCCTCTGCCCGCCGGTTCGAGGAAGAAATAGACGCTCGACTTTCCATGCTGTTAACGCACCGCAAACATCCGTCGCCCGTCCTGCTCGGACTCGTCGCGCTGCTGACCATCGGCGGCTGCGAAATGCCCGAATGGGCCGACTGGAATCGCGGCGGCGGCCCCGGCCGACCAAAGGGCGAAACCTGGACCATCCTCTGCCTCGAAACCGTTGGCGACGACGCCGCCGAACTCGTCGACTCCCTCGCCATCGGCCTTCGCGCCCAGAAGCCGCTCCGCGCCGACCTCGTCCGCGTCGACCACGACGCCGATCAGCACCGCATCCTCTACGGCGAGTACGTCCGTGCTTACAGCCCCGAGCGCGCCGAGGCCGACTTTCCTCCCGAACTCCGTCGCGACATGGACTATATCCGCCAGCTCTATTCCGGCGGCGGGTATCCTTTCCTGCACGCGCGCCCCGTGCCCCTCGAACCGCCCGCCGCCACCGGACCCGGAGAATGGGATCTCACCCGCGCATCCGGCGACTACACCCTCCTCATCGGCGTCTACTCCGAAATCCCCGAACGCCGCCAGGCGGCCGAGCAGCACGTCCGCGCCCTCCGCGAACAGGGCGAAGAGGCGTACTACTACCACGACGCCGCCAAGAGCCACGTCTGCGTCGGCACATTTGCCGCAAGTCAGATGACTCCCACAGAGCGCGGCGTCCCGCGCATTGACGACCCGAGGTTCGTCGAGATCAAGCAGCGCTACCCGCACTTCTCCTACAACGGCCGCTACATCTCCAACATCACGCGCGACGCGCGCGGTGAAGTGGCTTCGCGGACGCGCCAGCCGACGCGACTCGTGCAGATTCCCCGCGGCGCCGGCCAATCCATGCAATAATCCCTCGTCGCCGAGGCCGACGCATGCTCCACCTGCCCAACGTAATCCTCATCGCCACCCGCAACCCCGGCAAGGTCCGCGAGATTCGCCATATCCTCGCCGAGTTTCCCGTCCGCTGGGAGTCGCTCGACGCCTTCCCCCACGTCGCCGAGCCCGACGAAACCGGCGCCGCCTTCGCCGATAACGCGCGCCTCAAGGCGCTGTGGTACGCCGAGCACTGCCGCGTCTGGGCCCTCGCCGACGACTCCGGCCTTGAAGTCGACGCCCTCGGCGGTGCGCCCGGCGTCTACTCCGCCCGCTACGCCGGACTGCAACAGGACGACGCCGCCAACAATGCCCGCCTCATCCGCGAACTCGCCGCCGTCCCCGACGCGCAGCGCACCGCGCGCTTCCGTTGTGCGATCGCGCTGGCCGCCGTCGCCCCCGTCCGCGTCGTCGCCGAAGCCGACGGCGCCATCGAAGGCCGCATCATCGACGTGCCGCGGGGCCGCAATGGCTTCGGCTACGACCCGCACTTTCTGGTTCCGGAGCTTGGCCTCACCACCGCCGAACTCGACCCCGCCGACAAGCCCTTCCTCCGCCCCCGCGGCCGGGCGCTGCGGGCGCTCGTCGCGCGGCTCCGCCAGTTGTCGCCTCAGCATCGACCACTATAATGCCCGCCTGAATCAGGGCGTTCGCGGGACCGAAACCGTCGCTCACAACGGAGGCATCGAATTGCAGACTATTGTGCCCAAACAGATGTTCTTCACCAAAGGCATGGGGAAGCATCGCAACAACCTTGAGTCGTTTGAGGCCGCCCTCCGCTCGGCCGGCATCGCCAACGTCAATCTCGTCAAGGTCAGCAGCATCTTCCCCCCGCATTGCCGCATCATCTCGCGCGAACGCGGCGTCAAGATTCTCGTCCCCGGACAGATCGCCCACGTCGTCCTCGCCGAGACGCGCACCGCCGAGCCCAACCGCCTCGTCGGCGCCGGCATCGGCCTGGCCACTCCCTCCGACCGCAATCACCACGGCTACATCTCCGAGCATCACGGCTACGGCATCCGCGAACGCAAACTCGCCGACATGGTCGAGGACATGGCCGCCAGCATGCTCGCCACCACCCTCGGCATCAACCTCGACCCCATCGCCGACTATGATGAGCGCCGCGAGCTGTACAAAAAGAGCAAGCTCATCGTCAACACCCGCGCCATCGTCCAGACCGCCGAGGGCGACAAGAACGGCCTCTGGACCACCGTCGTCGCCGCCGCCGTTTTCCTCTATTGACTGGGATTGCGTTCGCCGCCGCGCCGATGTGTTCGCGCTAGGCACCCACCTGCACCGTGAACGTGCAGCAGTCCGACCCGCGGCTCCGGCACTGCTCCAACCGCACGGGCCGCCCGATCAGTTCCTCATACATCTTTCGCTCGCATTCGCAGAAGTGCGGGTATCTCGACGACACTTCGATCAGCGGACAGTTGTGCTGCACCAGCCGTAGCCGATGGTCCTCCGCCTCCACGTGCGCCAGGTAGCCGTGCTCATCCTGCGTCTCGGCGATCCGCGCCAGCCGCTGCTCCGGCGGCAGCGCCCGCAGCTTCTCCTCGTACTGCCGCCGCACTTCGTCATAGCGCTGACGCACGATCTGCCCCACCAGCGCCTCGCCGCCCACCGCGTCCGCCGCCTCCAGCACTGACAGCGCCACCTGTTTGTACGATTTCGGGAAGCTGTCCTCGCTCGCCGCCGTCAGCGCAAACTCGTGCCCCGGCCGGCCGACGCCGCACTTGCGCCGCCGCGAGACGATCAGCCGCTCCCGCTCCAGCAATGTCGCGTGCTGCCGCACCGCCGATGCCGAGATCGACAGTTCCCGGCTGAGCTGCTGCGCCGTCATCGGACCCCGCAGCCGCAGCAGGGTCAGGATTCGTTCGCGCGTACACGTTGGCTGGGAACCGGTCAAAGTGAACCTCGTGGCACGATCCCAATGACTTGCGGGATTGTAGTTGCCGATATGGCCTCGGCCAACGAGCCGCGCCTGCCGCGCCCCACGTCCCGCCGCTGATTGCCCTGCGGTTGACGCCGCGCCCCAGCGCGAGTATGAGACGCACGCCGCGCGGCCGGTCTGCCCGCGCCGCCACAGGAGCGCACCGATGTCGCACCCCGTCCCCGATAACTTCCTCGCCCTCGAACCGCGCGACTGCGACTATCGCCGCGCGCGCTACGCCGTACTACCCATTCCCTATGACGCCACCACCAGCTACCGCGGCGGTA
>CAZNDQ010000041.1:0-14417 GCA_964571825.1 uncultured Planctomycetales bacterium
CGAAGATCCCGTTGACGGCGCCGGAGAAATCGTTCCGCCCGCAACGGACGAACGCGATGTCGTAGATCCGCTGCACCAGCACACCGTGCTCGACGTCGGCAAAGCAGTTCTGCACGACGATCACCTCGGTCCCGCCGTTCAGGTCGTCCCAGAAATCGACACCCGTTGGTCCGGAGGGCTGCGATTCGGCGCGCTCCTCGATCTGGCCGCCGGCAAACTGGTTCTTTTCAATCGTGATCTTGCAGCCGGTCACGTCTTCGAATTCGATGCCGTCGTCCGTGAACCCCTGCAGGATGTTGCCGACGATGTCCACCGTCACCGCGCTGAACAGGTCATTGTCAAAGGCGATGCTGATCATCGAGTCGCGGATGGTGTTCTTGAGGATGCGAATGATCACGCCGTTTCCATCATCGCACCAGCCGCCGAAGAAAATGCCCTCGTAGGTGAAGTCGCTGATTTCGTTCTCGCAGATGGTCAGATCGGCTCCCTCTTCCGGCGTGTTCTTGAACTCGATACCCGTGCAGGCAAAGCCCGTCGCGGAAATCGTGTTGCGGCAAATCTCGTGCAAGGCGCCGTTCTCCAGCGAGCGAATGCGGATGCCAAAGGGGCAGTCATCGCCGCGTGCGGCCGACTCGACAAACCCGATGCCGCTGATGACGTTGTCGTTGATCAGCGCGGTAGCGCCATCTTCCACGTCATCGACGTAGATGCCATAGGATGCGCCGTCGGGGTGGCCAGAGATCGTATTCTCGAGGACCTGGTAGCGGCCGCCGGAATAGACGTCGTCGAGCCGCACGCCGTAACGGTAGAATCCGCGCAGCGTGTTGCCGCTGATGACGGCCTCGGCCGCGTCGTAGATTTCACCCAGATCGATGGCCGCGTACGATCCCTTCTCCACCGCACCGGTCATGGTATTGTTGATGATGTTAAGCGTTGCCAGGTCGGATGCGGCGTCGCTGTCAATGTGCACGCCGGCGTGACTATGGCCGGTCATGGTGTTGCCGATGATGTCGACGACGGAGTTGTAGTAGGGCCCGTAGTAGAACTCGACGCCTTCGGTCCAGTCCGCGTCTGTCGCGGCCGTCAGCGTGTTGTTCTGGATCGACATTGACGACGAGTTCAGCACCTGGTGCGCGGCAATTCCAGAGTCGCAATACTCAATCTCGCAGGCGGTGACGCCGACGTGGCTCTGGTCGAAGACGCCTTCGGCGATGTAAACGCCGTGGCTGACGTCCATCATATCCACGTCATCGACCAGGACGTTGGAGTAGGTCGTAATGACATCGAAGGAGATGCCGATCGGCTTGTCGCAGGACCCCGGCTGGACGCGCGGCAGCACGTCCGGGCCGACGACTGACCCGCCCCGGATCGTCACGTCGCTGAAACCGATAACGTCCTTGAAACGGATGCCGTAGTCCCGCACGTCGTCGATCGTGTTGCCCAGTAGATCAACCTGCGACTTGAACAGGCTGAGGCTCCCGTCCGCCTCGTCGAGATACACGCTGCGGAACTTGATGCCCGTGCGGAACGAGTAGGGTACCTGCGAACCCGGCGCGAGTTGAAGCGCATTGTTCTGAATGACCAGGTGCGCACCGACCAGCAGCGGGTCGACCACAATCCCGTAGCTGCACCCGTCGCCGAGGATCACGTTGTTGTCGATGATAACCGAGCCCGGGCCGACGAAGTCGCCCTCGACGTAGATGCCATCTGGACAGCTCCCCCGTAGTTCCTCCAGGACGATCGGACCGCCGATCGTCACGCCCTGCCCCGGCGCCCCCAGCCGCACGCCGTCGGCCAGGATGGCGACGATGGCCCCTCCCGACCCGCCACCGCTGATCGTCACCGCTGCCGACCCGTTCACCGAGAGCACCGCCAGGTTCGGCACGTCAATCTCAATGCTCTCCGGGTAGGTGCCGTTGGCGATGAGCACTGTGTCACCGTCCATCGCGGCGTCGATCGCGGCCTGGATGGTCGGCTGATCGGCAGGCACGTTGATCGTCGCACTGAACAGCCCCGATGTCGTCCCCAGTGTGATGAGCACGGCCATCGCCCCCATCCACAATTGCCCCTTTTTGCCTTGCATGATGTGATTCCTCTCGTACGGCAGGATTGACATGAGCGCGTTCCCCATCGCACGCTCGGTCCGCGCCGCGGCCGCCGTGGCCGCGACGGCAGGAAATCTCGATTGACGTCGGCGGGCGGATTGCGGTCGGCGATCCTTGAGGGGGTTCGTTGGCCGTCGCCGACTGATGGAGATGTTCAAGACGCGTGAGGCGCCGAGCCTCGGCCAAATGCTGTCAGCCCACCTGAGTCGCAGCCCCCTGCCGCGTCAAGTTGCAGGCCGTTGGCGTTCAATCCGCTCTCGACAGGAACCATCCTACCGGGGTTGTTGGCCCGTTACAAGAGGACTTCTGCCTGTCTTTGTCGATTTTTTGTATTGACAAGGATTTACGGAGCACAAGTTGCGTTCTCGGACGTAGATCGATTGTGGTCGACAACCAGGAGGGCCCAATGGAGCGAGCCCTCTACTGAAAAAAACGGAGCACTCCGTTTTTACGCTAGCGGCGTCGACGACGGGCGAACAGGGCCGCCACATACCCGAACAGCGACAGCGAATAGAGCGAGGAGCCGATCGGGCCGCACTGACCGCAGCCGGGGATACCGTGACCCGCGTTTGTCTGGAAGTCGGTCATGAAGTCGTCCATCGGCTGCTCCTGCTGCTCCGGATCCTCCGGCGGCGGCTCCGAGCAGCCCCAGTCGTCGACCTCCGCGCCCGGCGGGGTGTCGGGGCATTCATCGTCGCAGTCGGCCACGCCGTCGCCGTCCGCGTCGGGCGGCGCGGTGAGGAACGGATCAGCGTTGACCTCGCCGTTCGTCTGCGAGCCCGCGGCGTTTGGACCGGCCGGGTCGCCCCACCAGTTGTCCTCGCCGTTGATCCGGTGCGCGGGGAGTACGCCGATGCCGGCGTCAATACCGATGACGGCCCCGGCGAAATCATTGCGGTGTGCCTCAAGGAAGGCCACGTCGAAGATCTCCAGGACGAAAATCCCGGTCCGCACGTCGTCGAAGCAGTTCCGCGAGACCCTTGCCTCGCTACCGCCGTTGAGCGTGTCAAACCACACGGCGGCAAAGTTTATGCCTCGCAGTTCGTCCACCTCGGAGAATCTGCTGATGAACCGGTTCTGCTCAATCGTCACCTGGCAGCCGGTCACCTCGAAGAACCTCACGGCCATATCCTCGAAGTGGATCACATTGCCGATGACGTCAATGGTCAGCGCACTGTACAAGTGTGACGCAAACAGGATGCCCTCGATCGAATCCTCGATCGAGTTTTTCATGATATTGATGCGGGAGCCGAAGCCGCTGGCGCAGGGGATTCCGCGAGTGAGTCCCTGGCAACTGCCTCCAAAGTAGATACCGGTGGCAGGGCCCCCGCGGAAGCCGCGGATTTCATTCTCGCAGATCGTCTGGTCGGCGCCGTCCGTCGGCGTCTCGTCAAAGTAAATGCCGTAGCAGGCGTACCCATTGCCGGAGATGGAATTGCGGCAGATGACGTGCTCCGCTCCTTCGCCGACAAACTCCATTGCAATTCCGATCGGGCATTCGCTTCGTCCAGCAGCCAGGATGGGGAAGCCGATGCCGCTGATCGTGTTGTCGCTGATCTCGCCACGGCCGCCTTCGCCGACGGCGCCGCCATAGATGCCGTAGAGGGCACCCGGCAGCACCATATCCGGCTCCTCGGCGGGAGGTACTTCAAAACCGGTCACGATGTTGTTCAGGACGCGGTAGTGGCCGCCGCCGTAAGTCTCGTAGACGATGATCCCCACGTCGCGGAACTGCGTGACCTCGTTGCTGCTCACATGAAGCTCTGCGCCGTAGAGGGCGCCGTTGAAGTACAGGCCGTAGTTGGAGCCCCACGTCTCATGGCCACGCACATCGTTGTCGGTAACGACCAGCTCGGACAGGTTTACAGCAATCGGATTGGACGTATAAACGCCCGAGTCCACGTGGCCGTGGATTGTGTTGTTGTTGATGACGGCCGCGGAGCTTTCGGCGGGACCGGCAGAGAAATAGACGCCCCACGTCGGGCCGATGGGGTCGGTTGCTCCCCGTATCGTGTTCCCGTCGATCAGCAGGAGCGAGTGATCCACGGCCGACTCGTCAGCATTGATACCCGCATAGCAATAGTCGATGGTGCAGTCGGAGATGCCCAGGCTGCTCTGGTCGTAGACACCGCCGTCGATGCGGACTCCCTCACTGACGCCGGCGATGTTCAGCGCATCCACGAGCGCGTGGGAGTGGGTTGTAATCTCGTCGAAATACACGCCGATCGGAGCTTCGCATATTCCTCCTCGCTCCTGAATGGGGGGTTCAGCGCCGCTGATCGAGCCGCCCTGGATCGTCACGTCGCTGAAGTACACCCAATCCTTGAAGCGGATACCGTACTCGCTCACGTCCTCGATCGTGTTACCGATGATCTCGATGTTTGCCTTGTAGGCGCAAGCGCTGGCATCGAGTTCGTTAAAGAACTCCGAGCGGAACTTGATCCCCGTGCGGAACGAAAAACCCGCGAACGGGCTCGTACGGCTGAGTGTGTTGTTCCGAATAACCAGGTGCCCCTCGATGATCGTCGGATTGACGGCAATGCCGTAACTGTCACTATTCCCGAGGATGACGTTGTCCTCGATCACCACCGAACCCGGCCCCACGACTGAGCCTTCGATCAGGATGCCCGTATTCACGTCCTTGGGATCGAGCGTCACACCCTGTCCGGGCGCGCCGAAGTGCACTCCATCGGCCAGGATCGTCACCGCGGCGTTTGCCAGGCCCGCGATGATTCGCACCGATGCCGCTCCATTCACCGAGATGATCGTCAGGTCCTCAACGTCGATCGTGAGCTCCTCGGCGTACGAGCCGTCTGCGATCAGGATCGTGTCGCCGGGCATGGCGTTGTCGATCGCCTGCTGGATCGTCGGCTGATCAGCAGGGACGTTGATGGTCGCCGCCCGCGCTGACCCGATCGACGTCGCTGCGATGCACGCAAGAAACGCAATACGACCCACACTCGAATGCCTGTGACTCATGATGACCGTTCCCTTCTTTCGGACGAACTCGACGAATTGAACCACGGGCGCCGAGCACTTCCATCCACAAACGCGAACAAACTGATCAATCCACGCGCCCGCCCGCACAGCGAGCCGGGCGCCCGAAACGCAATCACGAATAGACGGGCCGCCTCGTGCACATTCAGCACTTTCGCCGCCGACCGAACAGGGCCGCTACGTAGCCAAGCAGCGTCAGCGAGTAGAGCGACGCGCCGATCGGGCCGCACTGCCCGCAGCCGGGCAGGCCCTGACCCGAATTCGTACTGAAGTCGGTCATGAAGTCGTCCATCGGCTGCTCCTGCTCCGGCGGCGGCGGCTCGCCGCAGCCCCAATCGTCCACCTCGGTGCCCGCGGGCGTATCCGGGCATTCATCATCGCAGTCGATCACGCCGTCGCCGTCCTCGTCCGGCGGGGCCGTGAGGAACGGATCGGTGTCCACTCCACCCGTGGCCTGCGAGCCGCCGGCGTTCGGACCGGCCGGGTCGCCCCACCAGTTGTTCTCGCCATCGACGAAATGGGCCTTGTCAACGGCAACCGCGAAGATACCGAAGACCGCGCCGGCGAAGTCGTTGCGGTGGCACTCCAGAAACGACACGTCCTCGATGGAATACACCGAGACACCGCGCTCGACATTCGAGAAACAGTTCCGCAGCACGAGAAATTCCGTTCCGCCGTTCAACTCCCCGATGTTCACGCCGACCGGCGGCCCGCCACGGTCGCCGTTCGGTATCTCGGTGGCGATGAAGCGATTCTGCTCGATCGTCACCTTGCACCCGGTCACCGCCTCGGGCATCCGCACGCCGTTGTGCGTGAAGCGAAAGACGTTGCCGAGAATGTCCACCGTCAGCGCGCTGAACAGGTCCTGGTCGAAATGGACACTGTTCTCGGCATCGCTGATTTCGTTCTTCATGATGTTCAGTAGCGAGCCGAAGCCGCTTTCGCGGCACCCGTCAAAGTAGATTCCCTGATACATGAACGCACTGATAGTGTTCTCGCAGATCACCTGGTCTGCGCCTTCGGTCGGCGTCTCGTTAAAGTAGATGCCGGTGCAGGCGAAGCCCGTCCCAGTGATGACATTGCGGCAAATGACGTGGTCAGCGCCATCGCCGACGAAATCGACATAGATGCCGATCGGGCATTCCGAGCGGGCCGCCAGGGCCTCGTTGAAACCGATGCCCGTAATGACGTTGTCGCTGATCTCGCCCGTGCCGCCGTCATAGTATTGGCCCGCCTCGATGCCGAGGAAGGCGCCATCCGGCCGGCCAGTGATCGTGTTGCTGAGAATGCGGGTCCGCGCGCCGCCATAGGTCTCCAGCAGCGTCACACCCGCTGCATAGAACTCAGTGATGGTGTTGCCGCTGACGAGAAGATTGGCGCCGCCATAGACGGTGTAATGCAGGTAGAGCCCGTAGCGGGCGCCCTCCTCCAGCTCACCCGTAACGGTGTTTCCGGTGATGCTGAACTCGGACAGGTGGCCCGCCACCCAGTTTTCCGTGTACACGCCGGCATAAGAATGGTCGGTCAGCGAATTGTCATTGATATCCGCAGTCGAGTTGTGCGTCGGGCCGTTGTAGAAGGCGATGCCGTAGGTGTCCCATCCGTCCACCTCTTCGAGGTCCGCGCGGATCGTGTTGCCGTCGATGAGCAGCGCCGAAAGGTCCACGGCCGCGTCATAGGCGTAAATGCCCGTGTAGCAGTGCTCGATCGTGCAATCGGTGATGCTCAGGCTGCTCTGATCGTAGACCCCGCCGTCCAGATACACGCCGTAGCTCACCGTGTCGAACGAGACGTTGTCGACCAATACAACCGTGTAGGTAACGAGGAATCCGAACTCGACGCCGATCGCGTACTCGCAGGAGGGGCACCGCGCCGCCAGCGGGATCACTGGCGCCCCGTCGATTGAGCCGCTCTGAATGATCACGTCGCTGAAGTACACCCCGTCCTTGAAACGGATGCCGTAGTCCCGCACGTCGTCGATCGTGTTGCCGATGATCTCAATGTTCGCCTTGTATGCGCTGGCACTGAAGTCGAGTTCGTCGAAGAACTCCGAGCGGAACTTGATCCCTGTGCGGAACGAATAGAGAGAGTCCCCACCGCCGTTGGCGATTGTGTTGTTGCGAATGACCAGGTGCCCGCCCTGAATCGTCGGATTGACAACGATGCCGTAGCTGTCCTCACCGCCGAGGATGATGTTGTCCTCGATGACGACGGAGTCGGGCCCCACGACGTCGCCTTCGACGAAGACGCCGATGCTGCTCCCCGTCGTCCTGACCGTTAAGCCCTGACCCGGCCCACCAAAATGCACGCCATCGGCCAGGATGTTGGCGCCCCAGACCGACACCGCACCCGCCCCGTTCACGGAAAGCACCGACAGGTTCGGCACGTCGATGTTCAGGTACTCTTTATAGGTGCCGTCCGCGACGAGGATCGTGTCGCCGTCCATCGCGTTGTCGATCGCGTCCTGAATGGTCGCGAAATCAGCCGGGACGTTGATCGTTGCCGAGAGGGCCGGGGCCGCGAAAAACAGCGCCGCCGCGACTGCTGACAAACAAACCGGTTGGTCGATCCGCTTGCAGAGAAACATGGTACCTATTCCTTTCGCCCAGAAGGTCTGGTCTGGGGTAGCGCAGGGACTGCTGCGTCGTGCCCGAGTAGCAGCCGCACCAGACGCCGGCATTCCCGGCATCAAACCCGTCCGTTGGCAACGGCCGTCTATTTCCGGTTCAACATGAGCCCGAACTGAAGGCTATGAATGTGTGTCGCTGGGGCTCGCGGCCGGGAATTCTCCCGGCGATACGCACTCGACGTGGGTTGCCCGTTCCCCCGGCGGCGTGCCTGCTGATGCGCCGCAGCGACGCTCCCGCCTTCACTGTCTATTATCCTAACGCGCGCCCCGATTCGCGCCAATAGGGTTTCACTCTTCACGAACGAATACGCAACCCGCCGGACGTTCTTCCACCGGATTCGCACGCCACCTGATCGCCGTTTATGGGACGCACACGCACGGCGCAAGAAAGGGGCCCGCCGTGGCGGGCCCGTGATTCAGCCATTGTGAGAAGGTGCGAAAGCGCTAGCGCGTTCGGCGCCGATGCCGTCGGCCCGAGAGCATCATCATGTAGCCGCCCAGCGCCAGGCCGTAGAACCCGAAGTCGAGGCAGCCACAGCCGCCGCACGGATTGCCTTGACCAGTATTCGTCTTGAAGTCGGTTGTCCAGTCATCCATCGGCTGCTCTTCCTCCGGCGGCTCGCATCCGCCGTCGCACTCGTCGGGAATGCCGTTGCTGTTGCAGTCCTCGAACTCCTCGCACACGTCGGGGATACCGTTCTCGTTGCAGTCCTCCAGCTCCTCGCAATCGTCGGGAATGCCGTTCTCGTTGCAGTCCGCGTCGCACTCGTCCGGCAGTCCGTTGTCGTTGCAGTCCTCGGAGCATTCGTCGCCGCGCAGGGTCTCCTCATCGCGGCACAGATCGCACTCATCCGGAATGCCGTTGTCGTTGCAGTCCTTGAACTCCTCGCATTCGTCCGGCGTGTCGTTGCCGTTGCAGTCCATCAGATACTCGCAGACATCCGGCACATCATTGCCGTTGCAGTCCTCCAGATCTTCGCACACGTCCGGCGTCTGGTTGTAATTGCAGTCCGAGTGCTCCTCGCAATCATCGGGAACCTGACTTCCGTCGCAGTCCGGGTCGCATTCGTCCGGAATGCCGTTGCCGTTGCAGTCCTGGGAGCACTCGCCGCGCGGCCCCAGGCACAAGTCGCACTCGTCCGGAACGCCGTTGTTGTTGCAGTCGTTCTCCACCAGATCGCACTCGTCGGGCACACCGTTGTCGTTGCAGTCGTTCTCGTCGAGTTCGCACTCGTCCGGAATGCCGTTGTCATTGCAGTCCGGGCTGGCCGGGCCGCCGCCCAGGTCGAGCACGTCGATCGAGTCCGGCACTTCGTTGCCGTTGCAGTCCTGTTCGCCGATGCCGAGCGCGGCCCCGGCCGGAAGCAGCATCGCCAACAGACAAATACACAGACCCGGAATCGTTTTGCTTCTCATCTCCCCTGACTCCTCAATGTGCAAAGACCTTCCCCACCCGCGAAACAATCGCGCGCGGCCCCCCATGGTTCCATGAGCCCGGAACATCCGTCGGCGTCCTTGCGCCGAAGCCTCGGTGGCGCCGTCTCTCCCTCCCAGGCTCAGGTCCCGGTCGGCCGACGCCGCCGCACGAACTCATTCGCTAGAAAGCAGGAGTGCGTCTCGTCTTGAAATCCCCCGAGGCATCCCCCATCTCTCGACAATGGTATGTCCGCGCGAAGTGGCCGGACAAGACCGCGCCCCGCCGTTTTTCGCGTGGCGTACGCGGGAGCAGAGCGCGGCCGGTAATCCGCTGGAAATCGCACCCGCCGCGGCATGCGCCTCGCCCCACCCGATAACTCGTGTCCGTCGCGCAAGAAAAAGGCCCGCGTCGCCGCAGGCCCTTCAGGTCAATTGCGTCGCGAGGCGCGCGGACTACCTCCGCCGGCGACGGACGAACAGCAGACCAATGTAGCCGGCGAGCGAGAACAGGAAACACAACTGATCCAGTTTGCCGCAATCTGCGCAGGGACAATCCCCCATGCTAGTCATGAAATCGGTCGTCATGTCTTCCATCGGGCATGGATCTTCGCACTCGTCGGGAATGCCGTTGGGCTGGCAGTCCTCGCTGGCGCCGGAAGAGATATCCAGGTTGTCCGGGTTGCCGTTTTCGTTGCAATCCTCGAATTCGTGCGCGATGACGAGTTGCTTGGGCTCGTTGCCCAGAGTCGCTCCCCCATTGAATGACATCGGAATCGCCGCGCTGATCGCACTGAGGGCCACCGCATCGAATATTACCACCGTATCGCTGTTGCGAAAGGACACGACGCCGATCCGCCCGTCGTCCGTCAGGTCGATGCCGTAGGACTCGCTCTCGGGCGAAAAGTCGATGTTCTGCAGGAAGGAGGTCACCGGCGTCCCGCCGCTCAGGTCGATGTCGACCACGCGCACGAATGAGTCCTCGTCGGTGCTGAACAGTCGCAGCCCATTCGGCGAGATGGAGATGCCGCGCTCGCCGGAGGTGTCACCGGTGTTGAAGGCCATGTCGTCGCTCGTGCGTACGGCGTTGTCGTCCGAGTAGACGAAAGCGCCGTCCGGCGAGACGACCAGCTCGCGCTCGGCCACGCCGGCGGTTCCCACGAACATCGGGCTGGCCGGGTTTGACACGTCGACGATGTACATCGCCCCGCGGGCCGCGACGTACACCTTCTGCCCGTCCGGCGTAACGACAATGCCCTCGGGCGATGCGTTCGAGTCGAGAATCACCTCAGCGACGATGGTATGTGCCGGGAGATCTACGACGACAACCGTCCCGTCACCGTTTTCGCTCCCGCCGTTTTTCATCGCCACGTACAGCCACTCACCATCTGCGCTGACGACGACGTCATACGGCTCGGTTGCCGTGACGAGCATGCTGGCACTGAAGTCGATCGTTCCGACGACCATGTTTGTC
The DNA here is from genome assembly GCA_964571825.1 of uncultured Planctomycetales bacterium. Lineage (GTDB taxonomy): Bacteria > Planctomycetota > Phycisphaerae > UBA1845 > CAZNDQ01. The sequence goes on from CAZNDQ010000041.1 coordinate 10,619, forward strand.
GCCGTATCGATCACCGAAACGGTGTTGTCGAAGCGATTGGCGACGTAGACGCGGCTGTTGTTCGGTGTGATGTCGATTCCGCGCGGATCATCGCCCACCGGGATCACCGCCACGACCGCCTCGGTGGCAATGTCGACGACCCAGACGTCGTCCGATGATGTGTTCGAAATGTAAACCAGCGGCGCGCCGGAGGCAGTCGATGCCCCGATGATCGCGACGACCGCCGGAAGTATCGCCATCAACGACCGCCGGAAGCGGCGGTTCGGCCATTGCGTTACCATCATTCAAGTCCTCCATCTTACGGGTCGGATCGGTTCACTTTACCCAGACTGCAGGCAGGGATACGGATTATCGTCGCCATCAATCTTTATGGCCGCCAACCGGACTCACGCGAGACTGTTACCACCAGATGCCCAGCACGCAAGGGTACGTGAAGTTGACCCGGTCAACAAGTCGCAAGCGATCGGCCTCCGGCACCGCGGTGCAAGCCGTTGTTCCGTGCATCGTCGGAAAAAGCCGGCAACTTCTTGATGGCGAGAACTACCCGCCACTGCCGATGCCAACCACGCCAACCGCGTACCTGCGACCGATCACCCGTTCTCTGCCGACAGACACAGCACACAGACAAAAGCAGAAAGGGCCCGCGACAGCGTAAGGCCCTTCAGGCAGAACGAGTTGGTCTTCGGGTCGGCTACCGCTTCCAGCGCCGCACGAAGAGCAGACACGTGTAGCCGCTCAGGCCCAGCAGGAACCACAGCGGGTCCATCTTGCCGCAGTCGGCGCAGGGGTTGCCCTGCCCGGTGTTCGTCTTGAAGTCGGTGACGAAGTCCTCCGGCTGCTCCTGCGGCGCGCCCGGCCGGTCGTCGCAGTCGTTGATGCCGTCGCCGTCGGTGTCCTGCGAGGCGATCGTCGCGCAGGACGAGCCGACGCCGCCCCATCCGCCTGAACGCTCCGCGCACTGCGCCTCCGTCACGCCGTTCTGGCAGCCGCCTTCGACATCGTCGCTGCAGCAGGCACCCGTCGGTGCGGCTGCGCCGCCGCAGCCGCAGGAGCCGGCCTCCAATTCGTACACGCCGGCCAGCGCGGGAGACAATTCACGCGACCACAACGCCACGGCCGGGGCGAAGTTGATCGGGTCACATTCCAGACCCTCGTCCCGCACGCCGCTCGGTGAGGTAAACACGTCAATGAATACGCCGTCGCTTTTTCTCACGCGGACGATCTGTACGAAACCGTTGCGACCCAGATAAAGCGTATCACCCGTACCTACCGCCACGCCGCTGATTGAACCCAACGCTCCGCCCGCATCGTTCAGAGGTGTCAGCGAGCCCAGAAATGACCCGTCCGAACAGGCGTGATGCTCGATCGTCGTACTCACGTCGCCGCTGATCCACAATGAATCGTCCGAGGCGTCGTAGGCGATGCCGTCGCGGAAGGTGCCGATGCTGAAGCTCTGGCTATCGAACGCGAACACGGCCTTGCCATTGGTCGGGTCAATGCGGTAGATTCGCGTCGGTGACGTGTTGTGTTGACACCCCCAGAAGATCCCGCGGGAATTGTCCCAGGTGATTTCGTCAATCTGCACCGGCTCATTCAGCGCATCATCAAACGTCGTGAACTGCGCCAGCAGATTCCCGGCCTTGTCCATCTTGTAGAGCTGGTTGTCACCGTTGCCGGTGTAGTAAACGTTCCCGTCGCAGTCGACTCCGATGCTTACGCCGAACACCTGGACCGGAAACGTCACGGACGTGATCTCGTCCCCCGGCGCCGCCAGCGCTGCCGGCGCTGCACCAAGCATCATCCCGATTACCGCCAGCGCCGCGCCGGCCGCCCACCCCGTACCCCGTACTCGTCCCATAGTAGTCTCCTTGCTCAGGTACGCGCCTGAGTCCCGCTTTATCACAATGCCGGTTGTCGCCGAACCCCAAGTCGGAATTGAGCGTTTCACAACCTCGTTTCTGTCGCCGGTCGCTGCGACATGCGCGCGTCACTCTCCGGTATATGCGACAAAACCGCGCGGGCGCTGACACGCGAATCCGGGCAGGGCTTTGATTCAGGCGTCAAAACGTCACGACCAGGGCCATCCTTGGCGTTGGTGACGCCCGCGCGCACGCAACGTGCTGCTCGGTCGAGAACCCTCGGCAGTCAAAACGTTGAGCCCAAACCTGGCCGGTGGCGATTCAGCTGCTTCCGCCGAATCGCGTGACGTGGGTACCCGGCCGTCGCGATCGCTACCAGCCCACCCGGGTCGTAATTCTACCGCAGCCGCCTTGGATTTACAAGCAGTCTGCGTCGCTTCCGCGGCACTTCTAGTAGCGTGCGCGGCGGCGCACGAACAGCAGACCCACATAGCTGCTCAGCCCGAGCAGGAACCACAGCGGATCCATCTTTCCGCAGTCGCCGCATGGCGTCGGCTGGCCCGTGTCCGTCTTGAAATCGGTCATGAAATCGTCCATCGGCTGCTCCTCCTCCGGCGGAGGCGGACAGCCGCCGTCGCACTCGTCGGGGATGCCGTTGGCGTTGCAGTCCTCAAACTCCTCGCACTCGTCGGGGATGCCGTTCTCGTTGCAGTCCTCCAGTTCCTCGCAATCGTCCGGAATCCCGTTTTCGTTGCAGTCCTCCTCGCATTCATCCGGCACGTCGTTGCCGTTGCAGTCATGAGAGCAGTCGTTGCCGCGCAGGGCCTCCTCCTCGCGGCACAGATCGCATATGTCCGGCAGGCCGTTGTCATTGCAGTCCGGCAGGTCTTCGCACTGGTCGGGGATGTCATTCCCGTTGCAGTCCTTGAACACCTCGCACTCATCCGCGATGTCATTGCCGTCGCAGTCCTCCAGGTCCTCGCACTCGTCCGGAATCTGGTTGTTATTGCAGTCCTCGGAGCAGCCGCGGGCCCGAGGATCGGAGCACAATTCGCAGTCGTCCGGGACATTGTTCCCGTTGCAGTCCTCCTCGCACTCGTCGGGGATGCCATTCGGCTGGCAGTCCTCGCTCGTCGGGGCCGTAGTCCCGTAGACCGCGAGCACCAAGTTCGCCTGCGGATCGCCGGCGAAGTTGAACGTCATGTCCGAACCGAAGTCGTAGAGCAGGTCCAGGCTCGAACCGGCCGTCGGCATCGACGTCGAGATCAGCGGCCGGACCCCGAAGCCACGCGCCAACGACGCCTGCGGCGTCCGAAACGCCATCCACACGTCCTGCGGCAGCGCCACCGGCATAAATCCATCATGGAATACGGTCGTCGGACCCGTCGGACCGCCGAGGTTGAACTCGAACCCGGCAATGAAATTGAAGTTGCTGTTCGGATCAGCGGTCGGGTTGTTCGTATAGAACTCGATCGTCGTCGTCACCGTGTCGGAAGTGGAACTCTGATAACCAAAGGCGAAGCTCGTCATCAGGCCCGGCCCGGCAAAGTGCAGGTCGTCTGCGACGTTCCCGCCGGGCCCGACACCGCGCGCCGGCGACCCCTTCGTACCGCTATCGCCTACGAGCGGCCAGAGGTCCTCATACAACGTCCCTTCGATCCCGTTGATGTCGCAGTCGTCCGGCACGTTGTTGTCGTTGCAGTCCGGCTCGCACTCATCTGGAATGCCGTTGAAGTTGCAGTCCTCCGAACACTCGTTGCCGCGAGGTCCGAAACACAGGTCACAGTCATCCGGAATGCCGTTGTTGTTGCAGTCCGACTCGCACTCGTCCGGAATGCCATTGAAGTTGCAGTCCTCGGAACACTCGCCGCCGCGCGGCCCCGGGCACAGGTCACAGTCATCCGGAATGCCGTTGTTGTTGCAGTCCTCCTCGCACTCGT
>CAZNDQ010000042.1:0-14223 GCA_964571825.1 uncultured Planctomycetales bacterium
CCGATGAGCAGGATGGCGACGACGCTGATGACGGCGAAGAGGGTGGTGACGAGGACTTTTTCTTTTTCGACGGCGGCGACGAACTGTCTCTGGCGCTGCTGCCAGGTGTCGATGTCGCAGGCGCGCATCATCATCAGGTCGTCTTCGGTGACGCCGGGGGGGCGCTGCGCTTCGACGCGACGGATGATGCCGTCCCAGATGCGGAGGGCGATCTGGCGGGCGGCCTCGACGTTGGCACCGGGCCGTGTCTTGATCTGGACCTGCGAGGCGCGGGGCGGCGTCGTGCCGCCGCCGAGTTCGTCCGACAAGCGCCGGGCGTCCATCCCCAGCCACTTCTGCGCGAGATCAAAGTCGATGTGAATGTTCTGCCGGTCGATCTCGTAGACGCCGTAGCGGAAGTCGTCGGCGTAGCGCATGGCCTTGCTGATCGCCTCGGAGGCGGCGAGCGTTCCCTTGCGGGTGAAGGGGAGAAAGGTGACGACGACGCGATCGCCGCGGCTGTAGAGGCGGTGGTAATCGCTGCCCTCGATCGGCTCGCCGACGAGATCGGTGCCGATGAGCACGCCGGGCAGGGCCGGGCCGACGTACGCGGGGCCCATGTGGGCGCGGAGCAGGACGTGCTGGAGCTGGGTGGCGTGGAGGGCGACGTCTAGCGAGGCGGCGAGGAGATCGTGCGCGCCGGCGTCGGCATGTTCAGCCGACTGTTCGAGCACCGTGGCCAGGTGAGTGAGCGGTTCGAGGTCTTCGGCGGGCAGGCTGAGCGGCTCGATGCGGTCGCGGATGCGGCGGGCGTCGTCGCGCAGGCGCTCGAGGCGCCGCCGCGAGGGTCCGAAGTAGGGATCGGTGTCGGGCGTCGGGTTTTCGCCGCGGGCGACCGCGAGCATGTCGTCGAGGTCGTCGCGCAGTTGTTCGAGCAGCACGAGGCCGATGAAGGCGGGCGACTCGTAGCGGCCGGGGCCGGGGAAGGCCAGGCCCGGCTCGCGCGGCGGGAAGCACTCGGCGGAAAGGTCCGGTCGGCTCTTCGCGGCTGCCTGAAGCGCGGTTTCCAGTTCGCGCGGGAGGATCGGCATAAGGTTTTCGTCGAGGCCGAAGACGGGCTGCTGCTGCTCGGCGAGCGTGGTCGAGCCGGGGTAGAACTTTTCGTAATAGAGGCAGTCGTGCAGGTCGTTCACCTGAAAGGTCTCGGCCAGGCGGATGCCGACGATCTGCACGGGACGGGTGATATTGTCGGAAAAACGGAGCGTGCCGTAGTTAAGGATGACCGGGGTGGCCGCGACGAACTGGTCGGGGTGATCGCGGAGGAGTTCGTCGATCAGTTCCTGGTAGAACGGGAATCCCTGGAGGGAGTAGTTGTCGACGATGAGGTCGCTGAGCAGGCCGCGGCTGCGTTCCTTGACCATGTCGAGGAAGCCGCCCATGACGCTGATGACGATGAGGACCATCGCGGTGCAGAGCATGACGGCGGCGACGGCGAAGAGGGCGATGCGACGCTTGAGCAGATAGCGGAAGCTGAGGAAGATCTTGTACATCGTGCTCCGGTCGTGCGCGTTCGAGCGTTCGTCCGTCGGGTGAGGCGGCCGCGCACCGCCTCGCGCATCGGGTGAACCGGCCGCGGCCGTCCGTCCGCGCCGACTACGGGGCGGCCTGCTGGTCGTCTTGCTCCGCCGGCGAGGCCGCGCCCCCGCGCCCCAGCGGCCGCTGCAGCGGGAACAGGATCACGTCGCGGATGCTGGTGCTGTTGGTCAGCAACATGACCAGCCGGTCGATGCCGACGCCGAGCCCGCCGGCCGGCGGCATGCCGTATTCCAGTGCCTGCACGAAATCGTCGTCCATCACGGCCATCGTTTCCTGCTCACCGGCGAGTTGTCGTGCGAAGTTGTCGCGCTGGACGGCCGGGTCATTCAACTCGGTATAGGCGTTGCCGATCTCCATCCGTGCAGCGAACGCCTCGAAGCGCAGCGCGATGCGCGGGTCGGCCGGGTCGCGGCGGGTGAGCGGGCAGATCGGCGCCGGGTAGTCGAGCACGAAGCACGGCTGGACGAGGTGCCGCTCAACCGTCGCCTCGAAAACCTCGCTGACCACGACCGCGTCGTCCATCTTCGCGTGTTCGATGCCGAGCCGGTCGGCCTTTTTCCGCACGCCGGTCGCGTCGGACATCTCGATGCCGGCGTGTTCGCGGAAGAGTTCGGCGTAGCGGTGGCGCGGCCAGGGCGGGGTGAAATCGAGTTCGTACTCGCCGAACGGGCGGCGGAAGCCGCCGCCGATCCGCTCGATCGCTGCGGCGACCATCGCCTCGGTCACGTCCATCATGTCGTTGTAGTCGCCGTAGGCCTGATAGAGTTCAAGCATCGTGAACTCGGGGTTGTGTCGCGGGCTGATGCCCTCGTTGCGGAAGTTGCGCGAGATTTCAAAGACGCGCTCCATTCCGCCAACGAGCAATCGCTTGAGATACAGTTCGGGGCTGATGCGGAGGTAGAGGTCGATGTCGAGCGTGTTGTGATGCGTTGTGAAGGGGCGCGCGGCCGCGCCACCGTACTGCGGCTGGAGCACGGGCGTCTCGACCTCGATGAAGCCGCGCTCGACGAGGCAGCGGCGGATGCCGTCAATGATCCGCGAGCGCTGCTGAAATACGTTCCGCACGTCGGGATTGGCGAACAGATCGACGTAGCGTTGCCGATAGCGCAAGTCGACGTCGGTGAGGCCATGCCACTTTTCGGGCGGCGGCCGGAGCGCCTTGGCCAGCAGCTTCAGCGAGTCGGCCCACACCGTCAGCTCGCCCGTCTTCGTGGCGCCGATGCGGCCGTCGACGCCGATGATGTCGCCGAGGTCGAGGTGCCTGACCAGAGGCCAGTCGGCCGCGAGCGCCTTTTTCGAGAGGCCGAACTGAATGTCGCCGGTGGCGTCGCGCACGGTGAGGAAGACGAGGTTGCCGAAGGCGCGGTGGAGGACGATGCGGCCGGCGACGCGCGTCCGCTCGCCGTCGAGGATCTGCTCCGGCTGCACGCCGAGCGAGGCCGCACGGCTGCGCACGGACGCCGTCGATTCCACGTCGGGAAAGCGCCAGCCATAGGGGTCGACGCCCAGCGCGCGGATCGCCTCGAGCTTCCGCCGCCGGTCCTCCACGTGCTGCTCGCTCACCGCATTGCTCTCCACGGCGCCGCCGTCCGGCGCAGGGTCGGATCGTAACCTCGGGCGCAGGTCTCGGCAACGAAGAACACCGCCGCGCGCAGACGCACCGGAGGAGGCCGCGGCACCGGTGCGGCAACGTGCGTATCGGTCGGTTGCGATAAGCGAATCGGGTCGGGTCGTTGAAGTATGGCGTGTGGTTACTGCCGCCGGATCAGCGCGACGTCGGCGAGGTTGACCCAGTCCTGCACGTCGGCGTTTTCGCCATAATCGACGACGATCTCGAGCAACTGGCCCCCGCGCGTGTCGATGTGCAGTGCCTGCGGCGCGGCGCCGGCGCGGAGCGACTCGGCCTCGAAGACCGGTTTGCCGTCGAGGAGGATCGTCACGTTGGCGTCGCCGTAGGGTCGGGCCGTGTCGTCGAGTCCCAGCAGCCCCGTCAGCGTCTCATATCGACCGGCCAAAGCGAACGCCACACGGGTGGCGCTGCGCAGGCCGATGCCGCGGTCATGGGCTGTGCCCGCGAGCATAAGCGGCTGCCCGATGGCATTTCGCCCGATCGCGTACGGCCGCATCCGCCCGGTGATTGAGTGCTGTTCGTAGGCGCCGGGCGCAAGCTGATCGAGCCATTGCCACCTGCCGCCGAACACCTCGACGCCCAGAAGCTGCGTCGCGGGCAGGGAGAACTCCCCCAGCCCGGGCGCCGCTGCCTGAATCGTCTCACTGACCCACTCGAGCCGGGTGACCCGCAGCGCGGAGCCGTCGGCGAGATGCAGCATGGCCCCCAATCCGGCGGCCTGTCTGCACGGCGGGTTGGCGAGCATCACGGCGAGGAGATACTCGGCGGGCGTCCGTGAGGTTCCGGCGGCCGACTCCATGTGGAGGTCGTCCTCGTCGATCTCGAGCAGCGTCCCGTGGATGCGCTCGCCGTTGGCGAACCAGAACTCGTCCTCGGCCGGCGCAGCGGCGTCGTCCTGTGCGGCGCGAGCGCGCAGCCGGGCGGTGAGCAGGTCCTGCAATCGCTCCCGCCCGTTCGGCGCGACGACCGCCATGACGTCTTCGAGCGGAATGGTGAACCTTCCGAGCGCCGCGTGCAGGAGCACGAGTCGTTCGTCGGCGACCTCGGCGAGTTCGCCGTTGAGCCGTCCGCCGTCACAGAGCAGGACGAGGTGCCCGGCATCGGCCGGACGCGTCTGATCGTGCGCCGGCGCACGGGATACCGAGACGATCTCGCTCGTGGCGATCGTCTCGGTGCTGCCATCGGCGACGGTGAAGCGCAGCCCGCTGCCCAGCGACCACGCGCTGAGCGAGCCGCATTTTTCGGTGCGCTCGACGGTGCGGACCGTGATTTCGTCCGCCCGCGCCCCCGGGCAAACGGCCCCCATTGCCGCCGCGAGCGACAGGAGTCGCCATGCAGGCCGCCGGGGCAGGGGATGGTTTGTGCGGGACATCAACGGGTTCACCTCTGGAAGATCGGCAAAAGCCGGTTGGGCATCTGAAGAATGATGAGGGCCATGGCCGTGCCGTACTCGTTACCGGCCTGTCCGCGCCAGAGTCCCTCCTCCTGCTGGCTGGCGATCAGTTCGTCCCGGATCGCGGGGTACCAGCGGTTCCAGCGTTCGTCGCCCGACATGAACATCGCCTGCGCGGCGTAGTAGTGCCCATAAAAGTAGTGCCCGATGTTCGATTCGCTCTGCCGGCCGGGGAGAAAGTCCATGACGTAGTTCAGGCCGCGGTCGATTTCGCTCCCGGTGTAGATGCCCGCATACTGCAGCGCCGCGACCCCCGCCGCAGACCGCGCAAACGCTGAACTTCCCGAGGGCAGCATGTAGCGGAACCCGCCGTCCTCGTTCTGCGACTGGCGGACGTAGTCGATGGCGGAGTCAATCGTGCTCTTGGGGACATAAAGCCCGACGTTTCGCGCCGCCCGCAGGGCCATCACCTGGCAGATGGTCACGGAAATGTCGGCGTCGTGCCGCACCGGCTGATAGCGCCATCCCCCCTGTTCGTTCTGCGTGTTGATGATCAGTCGGACCGCCTTGTGCAGCACCTCGCGCACCTCCGGCTGCGGCGTCATGCCGTACACCTCGGCGAGGAAGAGCGTGGCAAAGCCGTGGCCGTACATCGGTCCGTGGCTGGTCTCGGCGGCGATCAGCCCCGACTCGGAGCTGCACGCGATGATGAAGTCGACGCAGCGCTGGACGTTCGCGCCGTAGGGCCCGCGTCCGGGCGTGTTGCCGTCACACATGAAGGCCAGGCCCGCCAGGCCGGTGATCGCCACGTGTTTGCCGTAGTTGGAGCTTCCGCCGTACGACCCGTCGCTCTCCTGCGCGGCGGCGAGCCAGGCGAGCCCGCGCTGAATAGCCCGCTCCGCCTGCGGCGTGATCTCGGCACCGGGGGCGGCGGCGGCCGGAATCGTCAGCGCAGAAACGACCACGAGCCGGGCGGCCAGGCCGCCCCGGCGCGGGGGCGCGGGCCGGTAGGCGAAACGTGCGGGGCTCATTTCGCGGCCTCCTCGGACAACGCGCGGTAGTACGCCTCGATCAACTCTTCGTATTCGGTCAGGCTGCGCTCCCGATAGCCCTGAATGACGGCCTCGCGGTCGCGCTGCGGGAGGTTGCCCCAGCCGCGGCGATGTTGCTGCAACTCGGAATCGGGCGGCGTGTTCGACACGCCGCCGGACGGCCGATCGGGCTGCTGGGCGTCGCCGGTCGCCCGCTGCTGCTCGCCGGCGGCGGCCGTCTGCTCTTGAATCTCACCCGCCTGCCGTTTTTCCCCCTGCTGCTCAGGCTGATCGCTGCTGCTCGACGATTTTGACTTCCGCAGGTTCTGCCGCGCCAGTTCGATCGCTGCATCCAACTGCCGGAGGATTTCCAGTTGCGGCTCCTGCGTCCGTTGACCGGTATCGAAGGCGGTTTGCAGGTTTTCCTCGACCGTTCGCATCAGGCCGACGATGCGCTGTTCGAGGTCGACGGTTCCCGCGGCGTCCTGCCGCAGCCGCTCAACCAGCGGATCGACCACACCCGGCCCGGCGGGGCGCGACGTCGGTTCCTGTTGGACCAGAACCGTCAACAGCAGCGTGATGGTTGCCCGCATCATTTCGCCTTTCCGAACATCGTCGTCGTCAACTCCCGGATTTCCGCCTGCTCCTGCCCCAGAGAGCGCATGCGGCGCAACTGCGCTTCGCTCGCCTCGGCGCCGCGGACCTGCGCGTCGAGCGAGACCGTCCGTGCGTTCAGGTCGGTCTGGAGATGCTTGAGCAGTTTGAGTTCGGAGACCGTCGGCACGGGCTTCATCTGGCCCTGCTGCCCGGCGCCACCGCCGCCCTCGCCGGCCCCTTCGGCGAACTGGTCCTCCGGCGCAACGTCACGCACGTCGAGCGATTCGATGGCCAGCGCGAGCCGGGTGACGATCGACGCGATCGCCTCGGTCGTTTCGTCGTCCAGCTTTCGCTGAGTGAGCCGCTCCTGGACTTCGCCCATGCGGGTCCCGATGCGCTCGAGCAGCCAGCCGTGCACGACCGTTTCGCCCACATCCTCGATCGCGGCGTCCATGCTGGTCTTCAGTTCACCCTCACTGCCCGCAAGTTCGGCGAGCTGCCGGTTCTGCGCCCGCTTGAGCCGGCCGTCGCTCGTCAGCACTTCGCGCAGCGCCCGGACGTCGTCGCCGATCGAGGTCTGCGCGGCGTGCATTTCGATCAGCCGGTCGCGAAGCTGCTGCATCGCGCGCTTGGCCAGTTCCTCCTGAGCCTTCCGTCGAATCTCGTGCAGCGCATCGAGCGCCGCCTCGATCAGCTCGATCGCGGCGAGCTGCGGTACCTCCGCGTCGGTGCCGTGACCCTCATCCAGCGTTCGTCCGGCCAGCGCCATCTTCGACGCGGCTTTCCGCGTGTCGCCGGCGGCGGCGGCCGTCTCGCTCTCGCGAGAGAGATCGCGGGCAAGCTGCCGCGTATTCCCCTCCAGCAGCCGTTGCGGCTCGGCGATCTGCCGCACCTCGTCGGAGGTGGCGCCGTGCTCACGCGCGGCGCGGTTGTCCCCGAGCAACTGCTGCTGGCGTTCGAGCGTGTAGCGCAGCAGCTCCTCCGCCTGGCGCGCCTTGCGCTCGAGTTCGGCCAGCCGCCGTTCCTGCCGTTCGTCGAGCGTTTCGAGCATCGAGCGCAGGATCGACTGTGCGGTCTGCTGATCGGCCCCGGCGCGTGAGGGGCGGTTGGCGTCGATGGCCTCGGCCGCCTGGCGCATGCGCTGCGCCACGCTGCGCGTCTGACCGATCTGCGCCGCCTCCTCCAGCGACTGCTGTGCTGAGGCATCCCCCTCGGCCGAGACCTCGCCCATGCGCCGCAGAAGCTGGTCCGACTCTTCGGCCAGCCGGCGCTGCCGCCGGGCCAGCGCGCGGGCCGCCTCGATCTGTGGCTCGGTCAACTGTTCGGCGGGGATGCCGATCGTCTCCCGCGAGAGCCGGGCGGTCTCCTGCGTCGCCGACTCCTGGCGGTCGTACAGTTCGCGGGTCTTGCGCACGACGCTCTCGAACCCGCCCCAGCGCTGCAACTCCAGCAGCAGCCGCTCCATCGTCTGCACGGCCGCCTGCTGATCGAGCGAAAGCTGCTCCATGGCCGCCGCTCGGGCCGCGGGCTGCGCCGACTCAGCCGCATCATCGGCCGACTGCGCCGCCTGCCGCAGCGCTCCCTCCGCCAGTTCGTGCAGTTCGGAGGCGATTCGCGCGGCGGTGCCGCGCAGCTCGGCGTCGCCGGTGCGGTTCTGTTCCATCTGTTCGAGCAGACGTGCGAAGCGGCCGGAGAGCGTCTCGGTCCGCGCCGCGAGGCGGTTCTCCTCAGTGGCAATGGACGTCAGGCGCTGCCGATCGAGGTCGGTCAGTTCGGCGCCGCCGCCGATCGTATCACGCAGCGACTCCGCCTCGTCGCGCAGCGCATCCTGCTTCTCCAGCAGCTCGCGGATGCCGGCGCCGAGCATCTGCAGTTCGCCCTGCAGGCGGTCGGCGTATTCCGCCTCGCTCAGCACACGCAGGCGGACCGGCGCGCTGCGCACGACGTGCGGCCCCTGACCCTCCGCGGAGTAGTTGTCCGCCGCGACGGCGACGATCGTCAGCACGTCGCCCGGCTGCGCGTCGAAGTCCTCCACCGCCAGTTCGTGTTGCAGTTCGATTCCGTACGGGGCGAGGTGGCCGTCGGGCTCCGCCTCGGCGGCGGCCGGCAGCCTGTGCTGAAGCGGGATGGGCGGCCAGGCGGTGCCCTCGGCGTCCGGTTCGGAAAGAAGATGCAGGTCGGAGAGCGCCAGGTCATCGGCCGCGGCCAGGCGCATGGACACGCGGCTTTGCGGTGTCACTTCAACGGCCGCCGACGGCTGAATGATGGTGACGCTCGGCGGACGATCCTCGATCGCCGTCAGGTGAATCCGGCAGGGAAGATCGCTGCGAAACCCGTACTGGTCCTCGACAACGACCTCGAGCGTACGCGTCTCGAGCGCCGCCAGCGAACCGGCCAGCACCGTACGCGTGTCATCAGCCCAGCGGAGGGGTATGGCGGCGCCGGCTTCGTCGACGAGCCACGCGCGCGGCGGTTGCTCGGACGAGGCTGCCAGAGGCTTGTTGACGCGGACCGACAGCTCGATCAGGGAGCCGAACACCGATGCGGCGTCGCCGCCGTCGCCCGGGAGGCTGACTTCGCACACGCGCCCGTCATAGGGCGGGAGCGAGATGCGCAGGCCGACCTGCTCGATGAGCGGGCGGGGCACGAGCGTCAACGTCGAGTAGCTGCTCCGCGTGTCGTCGTCGCCGGCGCGGAACCAGTAATGCATCTCACGTCCCAGGCCGGCGAACGTCCAACGGTACACTCCGTCTTCGCCGCGCTGCATGGGATAGGAGTCGATTCGCGCGTCGCGGTCGCGCGTGAAGACGAAGGCGCGCAGGTTGGGTTTGTCGCCGCGCGTGACCCGCATCTCGGCAGCAAAGCTCCCGCCATACGGTACGAAAGCGTCACCCGTCAGCGGCTCGATCGAGACGGTCCGCGGCCATTCCGTCGGGCCGAACGGCAGGAGCATTCGCGCCAGCGCTGTGGCCGGCCAGCTCGGCGCAAAGACCACCAGCGTGGCCAGCACCAGGTTCGCACCGAGCGCCGCACCAAAGTGTTTTCGCAACTGCTGCCGCGAAACGGCACTGCGAAAGTCATAGTCATCGAGGATGCGGTGGGTGCGCGTAACAACCTCGTCCATCATCGCCCGCGAAGCATAGGGCGGCGGACGCGTCAGGAACTGCACGGCGCTGCTGAGCCGGTCGCCGAGCGCTTCGAAGCGGTTTTCCAGCCGGATGGCCAGCGCCGAGCGCGTCAACGGCGCGCTCAGCGGGCGCGCCAGGCGCCGTGCAACGACATAGCCGACCCGGGCGAGGAGCGTCAGCGCCAGGAGCACGCGGACTACCGGCGGCAACCACAGCAGCCAGTCCAACAGACCGATGATGAGGAATCCGACGATCAGAGTGGTCAGGCAGCGCGCGATGCCCATGCCGAGCACAAGCCGGCGCACTTGCTGTGCCAGGTTGTCGATGCGCGTCAGAATAGGATGCGCGGCCATGCCCGTTCGCCGTATTATCGGATGACCTGTACGGAACCTTTCAACCGGCCCGACCCCCGAAGCCCGAGCCGCACGCCCCCGTCAGATCAGCCCCGCGCGCTTGCGCAGGAACCACTCTATTGAGAGTATAAGCACCAGGGCCCAGAGGAATAGTCCGCTGTCCCAGATCGGCTGCGCAACGTCGTCAGGGATGCGTACGCTGCGGTCCGGCAGGAGTGCCGGCAGTTCAGCCAACTGATGGGGCAGGAGCACCCTGCCGCCCGTCTGCTCCGCCATTTGCACGAGACGCTCGTGGTCCGCGCTGCGCGTGGCGAGTTCTGGACTGCCGGTGCGCACGAGAAACTGCGCGTGCGGCCGGACGGCTGCGCCGGTCGGGCTGGGCAATTCGCACGTGATCGTGTAGCCGCCCGGCCCCGGCGGCGTAAGTGTTCCTTCGTAGTTTCGTGATCGCGGGCCGAGCCGAGACAGTCGGAGCGTCTCAACGTGGCCCCGCTCGGTTTCGCTCGCCCGGACCTCGATTTCGTTCGGCAGACTGTCCGCCAGGTCACCGCTCACCAGTTGCAGCGTCACCTTGACCGGTTGACCGAAGTCGTACTCGCGCCGGTCGGTGGTCAGTCGCGCGCTGCGGCTCTGGGTGATCAGGCGGTTCTCCGCGCAGTATCGGATCGCCTGCAGCCAGTACGTGTCGTAGAAGCCCTCGCCGGTGCCGCGTCGCCACATCCACGTGTCGTCAGTGCCGTGGAAGTAGGTTCGGCCGGCGCCGTAGCGCCCGACGACGATCAGCGGCATGGCGCTGTTCAGCGCCCGGTCCGTCGGATGTTGGGCCAGGATTTCGGCGGCGGGTTTGGGGCCGAGCGTCGCTGCATACCAGTAGAGCGGCGGCAGTGCGGCGACGATTTCACGGTTCAGTTCCGCGTCAGCGCCGAAGCGGAAGACCGGTGCGCTCCAGCCCTCGGGCGTGGGCTCAAGGCGGAACGCACGTCCGGACGCGGCGGCCGGCTGGCTCCCGGCGAGGGCGGCGGCCTGCGTGTCGATCATCACCGGCAACAGCTTCTCCAGCTCAGTGCCGCTGAGCGTGTGCGGCATTCCTCGTTGCCCGGCGACAAACATGATTCCGCCGCCGCGCCGCGCGACAAAGTCGACGATCAGTTCGATCCGCTGCGGCGTCAGCCAGCCGACCTCGTCCTTGCCGCTTCGCCGCACGTCGATGTCGCCGAGGATCAGAATGTCGTACTCAAACAGCTCGTCTTCAGTCTGCGGAAAGCGCGTGATCGGCGCCGTGCCTTCCTGTGCGAAACCGTTGTCCGCGTCGAGCAGCAGCACGCTGGAGACGATCGTCGGCTCGCGCAGCAGCGTGTTCTTGAGATATCGGTATTCAAAACGCGGAGCCGACTCGACGTACAACACGCGAATCTTGTCTTCGATCGCCGTGATCTCGATCGCGCTGCCGTTGTTTTCCGCTGTCAGTTCTCCCGGGCGCTCCTCGGCCACAACGCGGTAGCGATGCCGACCGGCACGATAGGGGCGGATCGAAAACTCGAAGTCCAGCGATTCATCCCGCCCGCTCACGGCAAGACGCTGTTCGGCCAGCGGTTCTTCGCGACCGTCTTCCGTCAGACGCAGCGTGACCTCGCCCGCCGGGCCGCCGCTGCTTAGCAGCGTGCCGCGGACCGCCAGGATGTCCTTGACGAAAACGACCTCATCCGCGAGGAGCGGGCCGTCCTCGAGGTCGACCGGCGGCACCGCCGAGCCGAGCAGGATGGGGAACACGGGGACGTTTCGCCGGCGCGCCGCCTCGATGGCGTGCCGGTAATCCGTCGGTACCGTCGCCCGACCGTCGGTGGCGAGAACGATCGCCGACAGGCGACCGGTCCGTGCTTCGTTCAACGCGGCGTCGACCGCGCCCGCCACGTCGGTTGCCGGATCGGCTGGTTCGATGTCGCGCAGGTCGGCAAGAGCCTTAGTCAGTTTGGCCTCGTCCGATACGGTCCGCGCCGCACGCAAAGACTGCCCGAAGCGATGAATCGAGAGGAGGTTGTGTTGCAGGCAGCCGGTCAACGGCGTGCCCTCGCCGTCAGGAGGCAGGAGCGCCGCAAACAGCGCCTCATGGCGCGAGATGTAGTCAGCAGATGCGCCGGCCGGGACGTGGTGTGCGGTGGTCGTCGCGGGCGAATCCTCATCGAACGGTCCGGCGCCGGCCGCGGGCATGTCGCGCAGCGTCATCGACTGCGATCCGTCGACCAGCAGCATGGCCACTGACGGCTCGGTACGTGTCCGCTCCCAGACAAGCACCGGGCGACAGATGAGCAACAGGAGCACGCAGGCCATCGCCGCGCGCAGGACGGTCAGGATGCGGCGCGTGCGCGGCGCGACCCGCTCGCGGTCGTAGGTGAGCGCGATGAAAACCACGGCAAGTGCGCCCGTGGCCCAGACGACCCAGTGCGGCCAGGGAAGCTGCCAGCGCAGCGTCAGGGTGTCGGGGTCGGCGTCGCGCAGGAGTTCCAGGTCGAACAGTCTGACAAGCCGGCCCCACATGCCGCGCACTATAGCGGCTGGCCGTATTGCCGGGCTACTCCGCGCGACGCCGGCCTCCGACGTGCGTTCATGCCGAGGGGAAAGGGAGTTCCGGCGCGCGCCGGCGGGCAAGCGTAGGGCAATCGGCTGCTCGGCGCCGAATCCTGCGCGCTGGGGCGTGCCGACAACGGCGCGAACCAGCGCGGCCGGAAGAATCGCCGCCCGGTCAGCTCGGCACTGCCGGGCGGCATCTATGTGTGCCGGGAACTCCCGCACGAGACTCCCGGCACGAATCCGCGATTGGCGACTGCTGCGGTGTCCGGTCCGTCCGCTCACCCAGTGCGGACATCCGCGTGCGTCACCGGAAGCAGGCGCACCATCGCGGTGGTTGATTCTCGAACACCATGGTCGGATGATCTCCGCGCCGCCGCGGGACGGGATGAGCGCCGCTCTGCTGCGCGATCATCCGGCCCTGTCCGTGTTTCGTTCAGCGCGGGGCGAAAGGTGCGGACTCGTCCGCGCTGCTGCCAACGTGAGTCACCGATGCTATGCCGAGGCGAATCGCCGTTTCAAATCGCGGCGAGATTTTTTTACGGGACCCTCATAATGGAATGAAGCGCGTCAATCGAAATAACGACCGAGTAAGGAGATCGAGAAGCGGTGCAGCGCATGTAAGTCGAGCAACGGCCGGAGGGAGGGAGTTTTGCGCCGGGCGCGCGGCGAGTATGGTTCGTGAATGCACGCGGGATTGACGGCGGAGAGATTGCTGATCGCGTATGCGTCGGGGATGTTTCCGATGGCGGATTCGGGCGGGGAAATCGGCTGGTATTGCCCGGATCCGCGGGCGATCATCGAGCTGGAGGGGTTCCATGTGGGGCGGAGTTTGCGGCAAGTCGTGCGGCAGCAACGGTTAAAGGTGCTGGTGAACCGGGCGTTTCGGCGGGTGATCGAAGCGTGCGCGGAACGGGGGGAGGGGACGTGGATATCTCCCGAAATCATCGAGGCTTACAGCAATCTTCATGAGCTGGGTTATGCGCACAGCGTCGAGGCGTGGCGAGGAGAAGCGCTGGCGGGGGGGCTTTATGGGGTGGCGCTGGGGGGGGCGTTCTTCGGCGAGTCGATGTTTCACCTGGCGCGGGATGCGTCCAAGGTGGCGCTGGTGGCGCTGGTGGAGCGGCTGCGGGAACGCGGCTATGTGCTGCTGGACACGCAATTTATGACGCCGCACCTGGCGCGGTTCGGGGCGGTGGAGATTCCGCGGCGGGAGTACTTCGTGCGGCTGCGGAAGGCGCTGCGGCGGGTGTGCCGGTTCGAGGATGACGAGCGGCCGGAAGGCACGTAAGTGCTTTGTTTTCGAGCGGGGCCTTGCGCGTAAGTCTCGATTTTTTGATCGGCGGGTCGGGCCGTCGCCCGGCGCCGGCGCGGAATCGAACGCAAGCTCTTATTTTACGTCGGGGCGGACCGGGCGTAAGTGCTTGTTTTTCGAGTGGGCGGATCGCGCGCAAGTCGTTATTTTGCGTTGTTTTTTCGTGGTATTTCGTGCGTGACCTTTTTTCCGGCGCCGGCGGGCTGCGGCGCGCGTGGACGATGCGCCTTGCGCGTAAGTTTCGTCCGGACAAGCGGTTGGCGAGGCGCCTCGTGGCGGCGGAAATTTGAAGTTTTTCTTTCAGAAGTTGTTGAAAGCAAAAAAACAGAATTTTTTGGGTGCGCACAAGGCCGGTTCAAAGCAGTGTCCAGTGACCAGTGGCCGGTGGCCAGTTGAGGAGTCCGGTGTACCGGACGAGAAACAGCGGCCGGTGGCTTGTGGCTAGCAAGAGACAGGGGAAGTGACGAAGTGACGGAGTAACGAAGTGACGAAGTGGAGCAGTACGGTGTACCGGACGGAAGACAGAAGGTCTTACCACCGAGGTCGCCGAGAGGAAACGGAGGGCACGGAGAAGAGCGAGAGAAGAACCGGTTTGTTTGGTTCGCGCGGAGACGCGGAGAAGAAAGCCAGCCACAG
>CAZNDQ010000043.1:0-14087 GCA_964571825.1 uncultured Planctomycetales bacterium
TTCAGGGCCAACAACAGCAACAATCGCTACGCCCGGCCGCACCCGCCGCGCCCGAGCACCAGCAGTAGCCGCGCTGCGCGCGCAGCGCGGCGCCGCTACGATGACCGCGTGATTCCCATCGACTCGCCCGCACTCGCCGACCTCGCCATCGTCGGCGCCGGCGCCGCCGGGCTCGCCACCGCCATTTTCACCGCGCGCCGCTGCCCGACCGCCCGCATCCTCCTCCTCGACGGCGCGCAAAAACCCGGCGCCAAAATCCTTGTCTCCGGCGGCGGCCGCTGTAACGTCACCAACGTTGTCGTCACCCCCGACGACTTCTGCGGCGGTAGCCGCAATGTCATCCGCCGCATCCTCGCCGCCTTTCCCGCCGCCCGCGCCGCCGACTTCTTCCGCGACCTCGGCGTCGCCCTGCACGAGGAAGAGCACGGCAAACTCTTCCCCGACTCCAACCACGCCCGCACCGTCCTCGACGCCCTCCTCGCCGAACTCGCCCGCCTCCGCGTCCCGCTCCGCGCCGCCCATCGCGTCAACGGGATCGCGCGCACCGCACACGGCTTCTCGCTCGCCACCAGCGCCGGCGATCTCGCCGCCCGCCGCCTCGTCCTCGCCACCGGCGGCCTCTCCCTCCCCAAAACCGGCAGCGACGGCCACGGCTACAAACTCGCCCAATCCCTCGGCCACACCATCGTCCCCACGACTCCCGCCCTCGCTCCGCTCCTCCTCGCAGGCGACTTCCACGCCCCCCTTTCCGGCATCTCGCTCGACGTCGAACTCGAACTCCGCACCGCCGGCCAGCGCCCCCGGCGCCTGCGCGGCGCGCTCCTCTGGACCCACTTCGGCGCCTCCGGCCCCGTCGTCCTCGACGCCTCGCGCCACTGGCACGCCGCCCGACTCGCCGGACGCGATCTCACCCTGACCGTCAACTTCCTCCCCGGCGACGACTTCCCCGCCGCCGAGCAGCGCTTCCTGGACCTGGCGGCCGCGCAACCGCGCCTCGCCCTGCGCAGCGCGCTCGCCCGCCTGCTCCCCGCCCGCCTCGCCGACGCCATCCTCGCGCGCCTTCCCCCCCCCGCGCACACGCCCCTCGCGCACCTTTCGCGCGAGACGCGCCGCCGCCTCGTCCACGCCCTGCTCGCCTGGCCGCTCGAAGTGCAGGACAGCCGCGGCTACGCCCATGCCGAGGTCACCGCCGGCGGCGTGCCGCTCGACGAAATCGACCCCGCGACCATGGCCTCGCGCCGCTGCCCCGGTCTCTGGCTTGTCGGAGAAATCCTCGATGTGGACGGCCGCATTGGCGGCTTCAACTTCCAGTGGTCCTGGTCGTCCGCCTGGGTCGCCGCCGACGGCCTCGCGCGCGACCTCAACGCCGCCGCACGGACGCCCGATCACTCGTCCCCCGCGCCCCCCGGCGCTGCCGAGACATCAAGCTGATGCGCCTTGCGTCCCCCGCGCACCGGCCGCTCCCGCACCAGCTTCTGCCCGATCAATATCCGCGCCGTCTCGATCGCCCGTTCGACCAGCTCCTCGCACCCCGCGCGCAGCTCCCGGCTCGCCGCCACCATCGCCACGTTCCGCTCCATGTCCTCCGCCGACCAGCCGCGCGAATGCGCGACGAAGGGGAACTGCGGGAACAGGCACCCCAGCTCCGCGAAGAACGTCAGCATCTGCCCCGCCACCGCCTGCACGTTGTCCTGGCCGCCGGTGATGATGAACGCCGCCACCTTGTTCCGCATCAGCACCCGGTTGGCGATCGTGATCTGGTTCTGGATGCAGTTCATCCGCTCCACCATCTTGTAGTACAGCGAACTCGCCCCGCCCCACCGAATCGGCGTCGACACCAGGATCACGTCCGCCCATTGCACGATCGCCTCGTACACCCGGTCGAGCTGATCGTCCGGGTCCATCTGCGTGATCGAGCACGGCCACGTGCACGCATGCGCGCTCTTCGAGTAATAGCCCTCGCACGCGCGAAAGTTGAGTTCGCGCAGCCGGATCAACCGCGTCTCCGCGCCGACCCCGTCCTTCGCATGCGCCAGCGCTACCTCCAGCAGATGGTCCGACGTCGAAAACCGCGGGTTCGCCGTATCCATCACCGACGTCGCAATGCCCGCCACGCGGATCGGCTCATCCACCCCCGGCCCGCCGGCCTCGCCGCGCACCGTCAGCTTCGTCAGCGGATGCGGCGCGTGCGGCTTGCGCGTCCGCGGCGTCCGCGCCTCGGTGCTCACCAGCACCCGCCCGTTCTCCACCCGCACTTCGTACGCCGGAACCGCGTCGTCTTCAAAGCCCGGCTCGCCCTTGCCCGTGCGGCAGTGAAACTTCCAGTTGTGCCACGGACACACGACGTACTCGCCGTCCAGCCGCCCCTCGCCCAGCGGACCCCCGACGTGATTGCACCGCCCGTTGATCGCGCTGAACGCCCCGTCGCGCCAAATCAGCGCCACCGGCGTGCGCCCGACGCGCACCGTCTGCACCGTCCGCGCCGACAGCTCCGCCGCCGAGCCCACGTCCTGCCACAACCCGCCGCCCTGCGCCGCCGCTTCCTCGCCCATCGGATCGCCTCATCTCGGGATGTGTCTGTTGGCCCGCCCAGCCTCCGCGCGCACGGCCGGCCCCCTTTCGATGCGGCCCGTGCCACACACGTTGCCGACGCCATGCCGGCCCGCAGCCCCCGTTACCCCGGACCGCCCGCCGCCCTCTCGCTCCCCGCCGCCGCCAGCCACTCCACCTGACCGCTCCGCAGATCATACACCGCGCCGCGCACAAACACCTCGCCCCGCTCCGCCGCCTCCCGGATCACCCGGCTCCCGCGCAACAGCTCCTCCACGCCGCACTGCACGTTGCACCGCACCGCCGTCGCCACCAGCGCCTCCCCATGCCGCTCCGGATGCGCCGCCCGCGCCGCCGCCACCGCCGGGTCGATGTGGTGCAGCAGCGCCCCCAGCGAACCCTCCGCGTGGACCCCCTCCACGCACGCCGTCACCGCCCCGCACGACTCGTGCCCCAGCACCACCACCAGCGGCGTGTGCAGGTGCTCCACCGCGTACTCCACCGTCCCGATCTCCTCCTCCCCGCAGACGTTCCCCGCCACCCGGATGACGAACAGATCGCCCACCCCCTGGTCGAACACCAGCTCCACCGGCACGCGCGAGTCCGAACACGCCAGCACCGTCGCCAGCGGATGCTGACCCTCCCGCGCCGTCTCCGCCCGCCGCGCTGCGCTCTCGTGCGGATGACGCGGATGACCCGCCGCGTATCGCACGTTCCCTTCGCGCAGGCAGCGCAGCGCCGCCTCCGCCGTGGCTGTGCCGCCCGGCGCGCTCGCACAGCCGCCGCACATGGCCGCCGCCAGCAGACCGCACACCGCCGCCGCTTGCCTCGCCTGCACCATCGCTCACACTCCCGCCTGCGCCGCCCGTTCCCGTTCCCGCGCCACCTCCGGCACCGTCCGGTTCGGCTCCGGCGCCAGCCCCAGCAATTCCCGCGCCCGGTTCAGCGCATCGTCGATGTTCCCGAACATGTTTTCCGCCCCCACCTTCTCGTCAAAGCCCACCCGCGTGAATGCCTGCAGCGGCTGCGCATGCACCCCCGACAGCAGCAGCACCGTATGCTGCCGCCGGCACTTGAAATAGAACTCCTCCAGCGCGTGCAGCCCCGTCGCGTCGATCGCCGGAACCTTGCGCATCCGCAGAATGAAAATCTTCGGCGGACGCTCCAGCCCCCGCAGCGTGTCCTTCAGCCGGTCCGCCACGCCGAAAAAGAACGGCCCGTTGATCTCGTACACCTCCACCCCCTCCGGCACGTGCCGCGTCCGCAGCGAGTTCGGATCACGCTGCTCCGGGTCCTCCTCCCCGTTGGCAAACTCCCGCGTGATCGCCCCGATGTTCGACACATCCGCCATCCGCTTCATGAACAGCATCGACGCCAGCACCATCCCCACACCCACCGCGATCGTCAGGTCCGTGAACACCGTCAGCCCGAACGTCGTCAGCAACACCAATACGTCGCTCCGCGGCGCCCGCAGGATATAGCGAAAGTGCCCCACCTCGCTCATGTTCCACGCCACCAGCACCAGCACCGCCGCCAGGCTCGCCAGCGGGATCATCGCCGCCAGCGGCGCCAGCAGCGCCATCACCGCCAGCAGCGTCACCGCGTGGATCATCCCCGCCACCGGCGTCCGCGCCCCGCTCTTCACGTTCGCCGCCGTCCGCGCGATCGCTCCCGTCGCCGGAATCCCGCCGAAGATCACCGACGCCACGTTCGCCGCGCCCTGCGCCACCAGCTCGCAGTCCGCCTTGTGCCGCCCCCCGCTCATCCCGTCCGCCACAACCGCCGACAGCAGCGACTCGATCGACGCCAGCAGCGCGATCGTCGTCGCCTCCGGGATCAGGTGCCGCGCCAGGTCCCAGCTCAGCGCCGGCAGGTGCGGCGACGGCAGCGTCCGCGGAATCCCCCCGAACCGCGTCCCGATCGTCTCCACCGGCAGCTTCAGCAGCCAAACCGCCGCTCCCGCCGCGATCACCGTGACGATCGCCCCCGGCACCCGCGGCGCGAACCGCCGCAGCAACAGCAGCAGCGCCAGCGATCCGCCGCCCACCGCCGCTGTTGCCCCATCCCACGCCCCGATGTGCTCCGCATACGCCCGGATCTTCTCCACGAATTCCGGCGGCACGTTCTCCAACCGCAGGCCCAGCAGGTCCTTGATCTGCGCGGTAAAGATGATCACCGCGATCCCGCTCGTGAACCCCGTCGTCACCGGGTAGGGGATGAACTTGATCATCGCGCCGAACCGCGCCAGCCCCATGAGAATGACGATCACGCCCGCCATCAGCGTCGCCGTCGCCAGCCCCGCGTACCCGTGCTCCACCGCGATCCCGTAGACGATGACAATAAAGGCCCCCGTCGGCCCGCCGATCTGCACCCGGCTCCCCCCCAGCGCCGAGATCAGGAACCCCGCCACCACCGCCGTGTACAGCCCCATCGCCGGCGGCGTCAGACCCACCTGCGCCGCCACCTCCTTCGGAATCGACGCGATCCCGAACGCCATCGCCAGCGGCAGCGCGATGATCCCCACCGTCAGCCCCGCCAGCAGATCGCGCACGAACGTCGCCCGGTCATACCCCGAGCGCAGACACACAATCGACTTGGGCAGATACCGTGGCATCGCTGATCACCCATCGGTCAGCGCCGCCCGCCGCCTTCGCGCGCGAGCCCGCCGGCGATTGGATGGACCCCCTTTCGCTCGCCAACGGAAAAAAACGCGGGTATGGGCCTGCGGCCTGATCCCTGCACGCGGATGACGGCCCCTCATCCTCCGGGACCGGCCGCGATGGGCCAATAGTCTCGTCACTTGCACCGTCCGGCACAAGTCCCCGGCCAAAGGCCCCCTAGGGAAAAAACCGGGCGAGGATGGCTTTGCCCATCCCCGCCCGGATCATGCACTGAAATGGTCTGCCGCCGCAGCCCGTCTACCGGCTCCGCCGCCGGATCACACCCAGCGCCCCCATGCCCAGCAGCAGCACCGACGCCGGCTCCGGAATCTCGATCCACTCCGCCGTGAACAGCCAGTCATCCGAACCGATGGCGTTCCGCACCCCGTCGATCGCCAGCCACCCCCAGCCGGAGATGCCGGCATAGCCCCGATGGCCGAGATCGTTGTCCTCGTCGCCCAGACGGAACGTGTAGCCGCCCATGAAGATGTCGCTCAGATCAAACGTGTCGTTCAGCGGCGTCGTGATCCAGCCGGAATTGCTGTGGTCCGGCGCGTCCACCTGCACGTCGTCGTCGCCCGGCACGTCCTCGACGCCCACATCGTACAGGAAGTAGAACTCGTAAGTCCCGAGGTACTGATCGTTCGCGTGGACCGCACCCACGTCGCGCCCGCCCCGCGCCTCACCGTAAATCTCGATCGTCGCCGCTACCGGGTTGTACGCCAGAAACACCGCCGAATCCGCATGATCGAAGTCGAAGGTGTAGACGTCGTTCCCAGCCGTCTCATCATACAGGTTGTCCAGCCGCAGCCCGTACGGCGGCGGATTGACGTTCCCGTCCGGATGGTTGTGCAGCCGGTAGATGCCCGGGTCGATCATCGCCGCGTCGGCCGTGCCCGCCGCGAAAAACCCCAGAATCAGGATGGTGCAGACAATGACCCCCCGTCGAATGCTTGCGTGCATGTGGCGATTCCCCTTCTAGTCTGTGCTTCTGCCGGCCCTATGGCAGTTGGCAATCTGGGTCGCACTATACTCGGACCACTTCAATAATTCAAGAGAATCGGGCCATTTCGTCCCCTATTGCGCTTCACCATCGTAACACCAGATGCTGTCTAAACTTACGCCGCCCAGATTCTCCACCCGGTTCCACAACCTCCTGCCACTGAACGGCTTCGGTTTACGGCGCCCACGATTCGCAACAAAACCCCACCGCGGCCCGCCGAATCTCCCCGCCCTTTCCCAGCAACTCCGCAACCCCGCCCACTCACTCACCGATAACTCCTGAGAAACTCCGGAGTGCGTCCCGACCCGCCCCGCGTGGCCCGGCGACGTGCCGACCATGGCCGCGAACCTGTGAGAGTGTCGAATGGGCTTCTGGGACTGGATCAGCGGACTCTTCTCCGGGCAATCTCCCGCCGACTGGAACGCGCCGGCCGCACGCCGGCCGCCCACTTCCGCCCGCGGCGGCGAGTCCGCCGTCGCCCTCCTCGACCCCATTGACCAGCGCGACCAGCCCGTCGTCGAAGCCACCGAAGTCGAAAAGTGGTGGGCCCCCGAGGGCGTCACCCAGACGGACCCCGTCCCTCTCCCCCGGCCCGAAATGAGCATCGAGGCCCGCGGCCTCGAGAACATCCTCGTCAGCCATCTCGACGGCCACAACCTCAACCTCCCGCCCCTGCCGCGCGTCGCCGAACGCGTCCTCCGCCATCTCGGCCACGACGACTACGGCGTCGCCCAGGTCGCCAAAGATATCTCCGAGGACGCCGTCACCGTCGCCGCCGTTCTCCGCCTCGCCAACTCGCCGCTCTACCGCGGCATCGAAAAGGTCACCGCCATCCAGCCGGCCGTCGCCCGGCTCGGCGCCGTCGCCATCCGCACCGTCATGATGCAGCAGGTCCTCCGCGTCGCCGCCCTCTCCATCAAGGGACACAACCGCGCCCTCGCCGAAATCCTCTGGAAGCGAAGCCTCGTCTCCGCGCACGTCATGCGCGGGCTCTCCCGCTTTTCCACGCTCGATGAAAACGAGGCCTACC
Source organism: uncultured Planctomycetales bacterium (assembly GCA_964571825.1). Classification (GTDB taxonomy): domain Bacteria; phylum Planctomycetota; class Phycisphaerae; order UBA1845; genus CAZNDQ01. The sequence goes on from CAZNDQ010000043.1 coordinate 7,244, forward strand.
TCATCGGCCTCCTCCACGACATCGGCCAGATCATCGTCCTCCGCGAAATGGACAAGCAGGCCGCCGTCCTCAAGTGCCGCATCGACCTGCCGACATTCGAATACATCTGCCAGGAGTGCCACCAGGAATTCGGCGAACTCATCGCCGACGAATGGCAGCTCCCCGAAACGCTCAAAGCCCTCGTCTCCAACCACCATACGCCGCCCCAGCCCGAAGACCCCCTGCGCACGCAGCGCCTCCAGCTCCAGCTTGCCGACATGATCTGCGAGATGCTCGGCTACGGCCCCATGGCCTCCTACCAGCTCCTCGACTCCCACCCCGTCCGCGGGCTCGGGCTCGACAACCGCGACGACTTCGTCGACTGGCTCTCCGCCCTCCCCGACGACATCGAACAGAACGTCGACTTCGAGTAACCCGCTCGCCCCCGCCCGTGCCTGCCGCGCCCACCGCTGTCGTCGATCCGCCCGAACCTGCGCCGCCTCCCGCACCGTCTCCACGGCGGCCGGAAACGCCCCGATTCCGCCATGCCGCAGTTTTTCCTTGCAGCCCCGGCCCATTTCACCGTATCCTTTGCTCTTGCGGGGTGACGACCGCTGCCCCACATCTCCCTTCTCCTGGCGCAGTGCTCACCCTGCCGGGTTCGGGCGCGTGGATGTAACGGGCGATTCTCGCCGTTGCGCACAAGGCTGACAGGTGTTGCGGCGCTCGGCCGTTGCGGCCCCGCCGCCACAACCCACGGGCACTCTACGCCACCGGTGCAGGATGCCGGCGTGGCAGGAATTCGGGCTCAGAAAGGAAGGACACCATGTACCTGACCCGCGCTCTCCGTCTGGAGTCGATCGTCGTCCTGCTGTTTCTGGCCGCGCCGCTTCGCGCCCAGGTCCCCCAGTCTGATCCGGACATCCAGGCTCAACCCCTGCCACAGGACGTGCTCGACCTGCTCCTCCACCGCCCCGCGACCAAGCCCCTCGCCGAACTCGTCGCGCCCGACCGCTTGTCCGCTGCGCGCCGCCTCGACGGCCCCCTCGCTCAGCTCGCCTCCGCTGCCCTCGACGCCCCCCTCGCTCCGCTTGACGTGCGCGAATTCCTCATCGACGCCCGCGTCCGCTATGGCACCGTCTACTTCGTCCGCGACAACGCCCCCGTCGTCGACATCACCGTCATCGGCGACGCCGCTCGCGCCGAGGCCGACCTCCGCGCCATCCCCGGCGTCGTGGTCAGCGCCGCTGCCTCCACCGACGCCTTCACCGTCATCTCGGCCGTCGTTCCCCCCGACAAGCTGCTCGACGCCGCCTCCGTCGCCGACGTGCGCGCTGTCAGCGCCTCCGGCGCCGCCAACGGCCAGGGATTCCTCGCCGGCGATCCCGACGCGCAAAAAACACCCGAGGAACTCGCGCGCGCCGCCGAACCCCTCCCCACCTGGCCCAACGACTGGATGAACGACGCTTGGGTCCCCGACGAAGAGGCCGAACTCCTCGCGCTGATCGAGCCCGGCGCGCCCACCCCGCGCTCGCAGGGCGCCGCCAACAATCAGGCCGAGCAGATGCTCGACATCGACCAGGCCCGCCTCGTCTACGGCGCCACCGCCGTCGACGGCACCGGCATCGACGTCGGCACCCTCTCCGATTCCGTCAACCGCCGCAACGCCATCGCCGCCGACGGCTTCGTCGGCGTCGACGAGTCCCAGAACACCGGCGACCTGCCTCCCGATGCCCGCATTCTCGTCCTCCTCGACAACTCGCCGAGCACCACCGACGAAGGCCGCGCCATGATGGAGCACATCTTCGACATCGTCCCCGCCGTCGCCCGCCTCGGCTTCTCCACCGCCTCCGGCGGCGAGGCCGTCTTCGCCAACGGCATCACCAACCTCGGCGCCAACGGCATGGACATCATCAACGACGACGTCGTCTACCTCGCCGAACCCTACTATCAGGACGGCGTCGTCGCCCAGGCCGTCATCACCTACGTCAACGGCGGCGGCATCTACTTCGCCCTCAACCACAACTACGGCGACCTCTCCCGCGAAGACCTCTGGAGCGACACCGACGCTGACAACTGGCACGCCTATGACGACGTCAACAATGAACTGCTCAGTTGTACGATCGCCGGCAACGCCACCGTCAACTTCGGCCTCCAGTGGTCACAGCCCTGGGGCAGCGCCACCACCGACCTCCGTCTCGAAATCTGGAGCGGCGGTGTCCTGCTCGCCTCCAGCACCGAAGACAACGACGTCACCGGCATCCCGCGCGATTCGCTGAACTTCACCAACGCCAGTGGCGCCGCGCAAAACGTCGGCATCGCGGTCAGGCGCATCGACGGCTCCGCCGCCGGGCTCACCTTCAAGTTCATCTGCTTCGACAACGGCATCAACAACGTCACCTTCAACGGCTTCGCCAACCTCGCCGCCGGCACCCTCACGCCCCACGCCGGCGTCGCCCAGTCCATCGCCGTCGGCGCCGCACCCTACTTCAACCGCAACACCATCGAGCCCTACAGCGGCCGCGGACCCCACCGCCGCTTCTTCAACTCCGCCGGCAACCCCAGCGCCGCCACCTACACCAAGCCCGACATCACCGGCGTCGACGGCTGCAACACCACCTTCTTCCCCAACTTCGCCGCCGCCAACGACATCGAGCCCGACGGCTTCCCCAACTTCTTCGGCACCTCCGCCGCCACCCCCAACGTCGCTGCCATCGGCGCCATGATGCTCGAAATCGCCGGCGGACCCGGCTCCCTCACCCAGAACAACGTCCGCGACATTCTCGCCGTCACCGCCGTCGACCTCGGCACCGCCGGCCACGATCGCGTCTGGGGCTACGGCCGCGCCCAGGCCCTCGGCGCCGTCGCCGCCGCCCGCGGCCGCGAAGTCACCGAGTACGCCCTCTACCCCAACCAGTTCGGACAGGACTCACTCGTCGGCAACCTCTTCGCCGTCACCGACCGCGACACAGTCATCTACTCCAGCGATTCCTCCGGCCCCGTCACCCTCACCGTCGCCGAGAGCCACGCCACCATGGACCCCATGGTCCTCGTCCACAACGAAACCTCGCGCGTCCCCGTCGCCTGCGACTACGACAGCGGCCCCGGCGACGACGCCCTCCTGACTCACGCCGGCTCCTTCTGGGTCGTCTACGCCGCCAAGGTCCTCAGCCAGGCCGACTTCACCACGCCGCCCGCCGGCGACTTCACCATCTCCATCGACGGCCCCGACGTGGGCCTCGCTCCCGTTGTCACCATCAACGCCGCCACCTGGTCCGGCACCCTCAACGGCGTCCTCGACGACAACGGCGACCTCGACTACTACAGCGTCACCGTTCCCGCCGGCATCCCCCCCAACCTCCGCCGCATGATCGTCACCAACACCCCCACCGGACACGACGGCATGGTGCACGTTTATGATCCCGCCGGCACGCTCCTCGGCATCGGCGACGGGCTCGGCAACGACGTCCCCGACACCATCACCATCGAAAACGTCTCCCCCGGCCAGCTATTCGTCATCTCCATCAAGTCCTGGCTCTACCAGGCCGGTGGCGACTTCACCCTCCAGGTCCAGTTCGCCCCTGACAACGACCTCTGCGCCGACGCGCAGGCCATGCCCGTCGGCAGCACGCGCTTCGGTGCCACCGACGCCGCCACCTTCGACGCCGCGCCATTCTGCGGCACCTCTAACACCGCCCCCGGCGTCTGGTACAGCATCACCGGTACCGGCCGAACCATCACCGTGACCACCTGCAACCCCGGCACCGACTACGACACCAAGGTCACCGTCTACTGCAACGACTGCGGCGTGCTGACCTGCATCGCCGGAAACGACGATCAGTTCGGCCCCTTCGACCCCGACTGCGACGTCCTCGGTATCGGCTTCAACCGCGGCTCCACCCTCTCCTTCTGCTCCCAGGCCGGCGCCCAGTACCTCATCCTCGTCCACGGCTTTCTCGCAGCCGTCGGCGACTTCGAACTCTCCGTCTTCTCCGACGGCCCGCCCTGCGCCGGCGCCGTCGAATGCGGCGGCGAGCCCATCGGCGCCTGCTGCGCGCCCACCGACTGCACCGGCTCCGGCACCTGCGAATCCAGCCTTCCTCCCCGCTGCGGTGGCAGCTTTTTCTGCCTCTGCTTTGATTCCGCCGACGGCGATGTCATCTGCGCCGACGGTAGCGTGACCTGCGGCTCCCTCGTCCCCTGCCCCGGCGGCTCCGCCGACTGCCCCGGCGGACAGGTCTGCATCACGGACGAGTCCTGCTGCGGCACCCCCGTCTGCATCCCCCCCTGCCCCACGGCCCCCGACTTCGGCCGCGGCCTCGACGACGCGGTCCTCAGCGGCGACGACCCGATCCTCGCCGCGCTCGACCCCGAACTGCTCGCCGATTGGCCCAACCAGACTCGCGGACTCACCGGCGACTGCTTCGAGACCACGCAGGGAACCTGTGATGTCGTCGGCGGCAGCTACGCCGGCGACGGCGTCGCCTGCGACTCGTTCTCCTGCTGCGAAACCCCCGACGTCCCCCACGACCCCGCGCCGCCCCACGGCGCCGGCAACGTCGACCCCGACAACACCGTCCTCCGCTGGAACCCCGACGCCGGACAGCTCTACGGCGTCGATTCCGACGCCGACCGCTTCCTCGTCTACAACCCCCTTACCGGCGCCGCCGCCTTCCTCGGCTCGACCGCAAGCGGTCCGATTGCTCCCGCCGCGCTCGCCTGGACCGGCTCCACGATGTACACCATCGACCTCGGCACCGGTGCGATCTACTCACTCGACCTCCTCACCGGCCGGCCGCAGTTCGTCACTACCACCGGCGTCACCGGTTGGCAGGGACTCGCCGCCGATCCCACCGACAACGCCCAGCTCTATGCCATCGGGTTCGGTGGTAACGACCTCTACCGCGTCAATCTCGACGGCTCGATCGCACTCGTGGGCAACGTCAACCTCGGTGGCGGAGGGCTCATCGCCTCGCTGACCTTTGACGGCCAGGGCCGCCTCTGGACCATCAACTTCACCAACGGTTCCATCGGCATCATCGACAAGGACACCGCCGCCACCACCGTCGTCGCCGTCACCCCGTTGCTCAGTGTACAGGGACTCGACTTCGATTCCGCCGGCAATCTCTGGGCCCACAGCGCCGTCACCGACACCCTCTATCGCATCAACCTCTTCACCGGCGTCGCCACGCCCGTCGGTCCCGACGGCACAATCTTCGTCAAGGGCATCGCCTTCGCCGGCTACCCCGGCGTCCCGCCGCTGCCCGCGCTGTTGTCCGCGCCGGTTATGCCCGGCGCTGAACCGATGGACGAATCGATCATCCCAACCGCCGACGGTCTCATCGATCCCGCCACAGTCGTGCCCACAGGCGCGACCCTGAGCCAATCAATGCCCGTCGCACCGCTCCAATCCGATGTGCCGGCCGGCTATGTCGTGCAGAACGGCGCGCTCGTGCGCGAGGCCGACGCGCTTACCATGCCCGCGCCCGCACCCGCCGCCGCGCCGCGCGGCTTCTTCCCCGGTGTCTTCTTCATCGACTTCGATGATGTGGCTGCGCCCGATGTCTTCGCCCTCACTACGCGCCTCACGACCGCTTACGCCGAACTCGGCGTCGTCTTCGAGGGGCCCGGCGGAAACAACGGCGGCGCCATCCTCAACCAGTCCGGCGGCTTCGGCGTCTCCGGCCACTCCGCACCCAACTTCCTCGCCTTCAACGCCGGATCGATGCTGTCCGACGGCGGGATCCCCACCGACCCCGAAACCCTCCGCTTCGGCCGGCCCATGAACTACGTCAATGTCCGCGCCGGCAGCAACAGCGGTGCGGGCCAGTCACTGACCATGACCGGCTTCGATTCCCGCGGCAACTTCGTCGACCAGGCGACCATCACGCTCGCCTCCAACCTGCAGGACGTCACCATCACCGGCCCCGGCATCGTTGAGGTCGTCATCTCCTCGCCCGCCAACGTCTTCGTCCTCGACGACCTGCTCGTTGCCCCCTGCACCGAGTACTATCAGGTGCTCCTCGACACGGTGAATCCGCCATCCACGGGCGCCTGCTCGCTCACGCCCACTCCCTTCTGTGACCCCGGGCCGCTTTTCCCCTTCACCACCTACTACTGGCAGGTCCTCGCCGGCAATTGCTGCGACTTCAACACCGGACCCGTCTGGTCCTTTACGACCGGCTCCGGCTGCCCCGGCTCCGGCGATTGTTGCGAAGCCCACAACGGCGACGTCGGCTGCGAAGACCCCGAATGCTGCGAACGCGTCTGCGCCATCGACTCCTACTGCTGCACCACGGCCTGGGACAGTATCTGCGCCGACGAGGCGGCCGAGTTGTGCGCCATCTGCGGTGCCGGCTGCCCCTGCGCCGACTTCAACGGCGACAACCTCGTCAACCTCGTCGACTTCGTCACCTTCCAGGTCTGTTTCGACGCCGTCGGGCCCAACGTCGACTGCCCGGCCGACGTCTTCGCCTGCGGCGACCTCAACGCCGACGGACGCATCAACCTCGTCGACTTCGTCACCTTCCAGACGATCTTCTTCCTCACCCCCGACGGCATCACGCCGCCGGACTGTCTGAGCATCGACTGACGCGCGCGGAGGCCCGTTGTGCCTCCGCACGGTGAATGTTCTCGCGGTTTCCGTTCGCCGGTGACCCCCGGCGCACGTACTCGGAGGGTTCCCAGATGTTCCTGCACACCATCCTTGTCTCGCTGCTCTGCTCGCCAACCCTGGCCGTCGCGCTGGCTGCCGCACACGATCCCGCGCTGGTCGCCGCCGACAAGGTTCATGCCCTCCGCCCGCCCGCCGTGCCGCGCGGCGGCATCCCCGGCAATGACCCCTGCACCGGCGCCTTCTTCCTCC
>CAZNDQ010000044.1:0-13996 GCA_964571825.1 uncultured Planctomycetales bacterium
CCTCGCCGATCCCGAGAAGATCGTCAGCGCAGAGCCGCGCGGCGTGACCACGGTACGATAAAGGCGCTGGTGCGGTGGCGGGGGTTGTCGGGGTCGGTGACGGCGATAAGGACCATGACGCCGGCTTCTTTGCCGTTGGTGACGAAGCACTTGGTGCCGTTGATGTGCCAGCCGTCGTCGTGGAGATCGGCGCGGCAACTGGCGGCGCCGGCATCGGAGCCGGAGCCGGGTTCGGTGAGGGAGAGGCAGCCGATCATCTCGCCGGAGGCCATCTTCGGCAGGTACGTCTGCTTCTGCTGCTCTGAGCCGAAGTGCATGATGGGGTCGACGCAGAGGGAATTGTGCGCGGAGACGATGACGCCGGTTGCGCCGCAGGCTTTGGACAGCTCCTCGACGGCGATGCAGGAGGAGACGACGTCCATTCCGGCGCCGTTGTACTTCTCGGGGATGCAGACGCCGAAAAGGCCCATCTCGGCGAGCTGGGCGCGGAGCGAGGCGGGGAATTCGCAGGTTTCGTCGCGCTCGGCGGCGCCGGGCGCGACGGCCGCGCGGGCGAACTCGCGCAGCGACTGTTGCAGGAGCTTGTGGTCTTCGGTGAGTCGAAAGTCCATCGGCTTGTTTCCGTATCGTCGGGCGTGCGGCGCGCCGGCCGCGCCGTCCGGCGGAAGATCAATCCATCATGCCGCTTTCGAGGAGGCGCCGCGCTATAATGATCCGCTGAATCTGCGAGCTGCCCTCGCCGATTTCGCAGAGTTTGGCGTCGCGCATCAGGCGCTCCATCGGCATATCCTTCGTGTAACCATAGCCGCCGCCGATCTGAATGGCATTGAGACAGGCTTTGGTGGCCATCTCACTGGCGAAAAGCTTGCAGATGGCGGCCTCGAAGTTGGCCTGCCCGGTGCGGTCCATCTCGACGGCGGCGCGGCGGACGAGCAGGCGTGCGGCGTCGATCTCCATGGCCATGTCGGCGAGCATGAACTGGATGGCCTGATGCTGGAAGATGGGCTTGCCGAATGCCTCACGCTGCTGGGAGTAGGCGAGGGCCTCTTCGAGGGCGCCGCGGGCGAGGCCGACAGAGAGGGCACCGATGGTGATGCGGCCGCGCTCCAGGACGCGCATGGCGTCTTTGAAGCCCTCGTTGTATTTGCCGCACATGGCGCTGTCGGGGACGCGGACGTTTTCGAGGGTCAGGGGCACGGTGTCGCTGGCGCGCATGCCCATCTTGTCTTCCTTTGGCCCGACGACCAGCCCGGGCGCGCCGCGCTCGATGAGAAAGGCGGTGCAACCGCTGCCGCGTTTTTCGGGTTCGGTCATGGCCATGACGACGAAGACGCCGGCGCGGGTGCCATTGGTGACGAACATCTTGGCGCCGTTGATGATCCAGTCGTTGCCCTGGCGAACGGCGACGGTCTTCATGTTGGCGGCATCCGAGCCGGCGCCGGGTTCGGTGAGGCACCAGGCGCCGAGGTATTCGCCAGCGGCCAGTTTGGGAAGGTAGCGCTGTTTTTGTTCGTCATTTGCGGCGAGGCGGATGTGACCGCTGGCGAGGCCGTTATGGGCGGCGACCATAAGGGCGGTGGAGCCGCACTGGCGGGCAAGTTCCTCGACAAGGACGGCCATTTCGAGATAGCCCAATCCGCTGCCGCCGAGTTCGGTGGGGACCATGACGCCGAGGAGGCCGAGTTCGCCAAGTTTGGCGATCAGCTCGTCGGGGAAGGCCATTTCGCGGTCCCATTTTCGCGCGTTCGGGGCGATGTGCTCGGCGGCGAACTTTCGTACCATGTCTCGCAGGGAGATCACGTCGTCGGGTAGGTCGAAATCCATGTCGCTTACCTGCTCCGCGGTATCGGGTTGAACGCAAGTGGCCATCTTAGTGAACCCTGGGGTAAGGGGCAATCGGTTTTTTTGCGTCCGCACAAAGCGCGACGGGCGTGATCGCGGGCGCCGTGGGCGTGGGTGGTACAGGTTGGCGAGCGCGGAGTGTTTCGGGAACAGAGCATGTTGCGGAGAGGAGGAGTGCGCCGATTGGGCGCGGCTCAGTCCGCGAGGCTGCGTGCGATGACCAGCCGCTGTATTTCGCTCGTGCCTTCATAAATCGTCGTCACTCGCGCGTCGCGGTAGAGCCGTTCGACGCGGCAATCATTGACGTATCCCGAGCCGCCGAAGACCTGCACGGCGCGATAGGCAATGCGATTGCAGGCTTCGCTGCTGTAGAGTTTGGCTTTTGCGGCGGCGGCAGTGAACGGCCGGCCGGCGTCGCGGAGGCGCGCCGCGTGCAGGGTAAGTGCACGGGAGGCGCGGAGTTCCACGGCGGAGTCGGCGATCATGTTCTGAATGGCCTGAAAGTCGGCGATGGGCCTGCCGAACTGGCGGCGTTCGAGGGCGTAGCGCGTCATCTCGTCGAGGCAGGCGGCGGAGATACCGGAGGCCTGGCTGGCGATGGCGATGCGGCCGCCGTCGAGTGCGGCGAGGGCGATCTGCAGGCCCATACCCTCGTCGCCAAGGAGCCGGCCGGCGGGAACAATTACGTTGTCCAGGTGAAAGGAGATCGTTTCGCTGCCGCGGATACCCATTTTTCCGGTGATCTTGAGTCGCTCGACTCCGGGGGACAGTCCGTCGACCCAGAAGGCGGAGATGGTGTCGCGGCTGTCGCCGGTGCGGGCGAGCGTCATGAACCAGCGGCCGGCGAGGCCGTTGGTGATCCACATCTTGGCGCCGGTGAGGTGATAGTAGTCGCCATTGCGCTGGGCGCGGGTCTTGATGGAGGAGGGGTCAGAGCCGGCGTCCGCTTCGCTGATGGCGAAGGTGGCGAGTGATTCGGGCCGGCCCCACTGGGGAAGGACTTCCTCGCGCAGGGACTCGCTGCCGAAGCGCTGGAGGATCTCGCCGACCATATTGTGCACGCCGATCATGACGGAGACGGAGGGAGAGGCGTAGGACAGTTCGTGGAGCAGGTGCGTGTAGAGCACCATCGGGCATTCGAGTCCGCCGTAGCGCTGCTGGATGCGGAGGTTGAGCAGGCCGAGGTCGGCGAGTTGGGGCAGGACCTCAACGACGGAGGACTCTTCGACGTCCCACTGTTTCTCACGATGGATGAGTTCGGCGCGGGCGAACTCGCGCACGGCCGCGATCATGGTTGCCTGTTCGTCGTCCACGATCCAGTACAAGGCCCCATCTCCTCGTTCGGGGTCAGGTTTGTGCACACGGACATCCAGATCGAATTCGGTTGCCACTGAGGCCGGGGGAGTATAGTGGAAGCGGAATGCGGTACCAAACGCCGCGGGCACGTCCGGCGCGGCAGATCGTCGCAGGCAGCAGCGGCCATGTTGGTCAGTTGATTGGGGGCGGCGATGAGTCGGCGCGACCGAAAAAAAGCCCGCCGAACGGGGCGGGCGAAAGGCATCTGGTTCATGTTGCGCAAGCGCTGCGCGCGGTCTCAGGCGTGGAGGTCTTCCAGCAGGCGATCAATCGTCACGTCGAGCTTGTCTTCGACGGTGTAGGTGCCGGCGTCGATTTCGGCGCGGATGCGATCGACGAGGTCCGCGCGGATTTCGGGCAGGCGGTGGATTTTTTCGAGCCAGGTGGCCAGGCCGGAGATTTCGACCTTGTCGCCGGACTCGGCGACCTCGGTTTGCGCGGCCGCACGAATCTGGGCCAGTCCGGTGCGCTGAACGGGCAACGCGGCATGGGTGCCATTAACCTGTCCGATCTCGTTCATCAGAGCGTCTCCCCTGGGAACAAAGCGTTCCCCCTGTGAGCGCGGGCGAAAGGCAAGCCCGGCCCGATCACGATGCAGCAGTCCATTTCGGCGTGACGATTTTTTCAGGTGGGCCGCCAGCTGCATCCGCACCGGGAACTGGGTCTGTTCCCCGTCGGTCGCGTTCGTCCATGCTTCGCGACTCGGACGTTATGGGCGATGCCGGGAGGGCTGGACCAATCCTTGCGACCCGCACTCGCAGTATTGTCTTCCCTGCTATTATCGACGCGGGGCGCAGGCGTTCTTGAAGCAAAAAGCGGCGTAATTGGCGTTCTCAGGGCCATTGGGCGCGATTTTATCGCGTTTGGGCGGCGGTGCGCGAGGCTGGGCGAAAGGTGCCGGTTTTGCCGGCCTCGGGAGTCGCCGGACGGTCTTTTTTGCGGACCGCAGAATCTGCCGATGCGCGCTACGGTGTCAGCCGCCGGGTCTCGACGCCCGGCGACGGCGTGGGGATCACGGGGAGCAGCACGTGCGATGGGTGCTGCGCATCGTGGTAGATCGTCTGTCGTGCAGGAACGTATTCGGATTCGGTTTCGTTGTGTCCGCCGGTGTTGAGATTGCGTGAGAAGAGCGGGAACGATGCGGAGGCAACCTCGACACGGAGTCGATGGCCGGGGCGAATGGTGATGCCGGTCTGCCAGAGGTCGAGTTTGTATTCATAGATTTTGTCGGGTTCGAGAAGCGTGGGCGCGCTCATGGATTCGCGGAAGCGTGCGCGGAGCCGTCCCTCGACGAGCGCGAACAGGCGGCCCTGGTCGTCGACCTCGACGAGTCGCATGAACCAGTCGGTATCGCGTGCCGAGCTGGCGGCGTAGAGGACGGCGGAGACGGGTCCGGCGATGGTGAGCGGCTCGGTCAGCGGTGCGGAGGAATAGACGAGCATGTCCTGGCGCGATTCGCCCAGTTGCGTGTGCCACGCCTCGTAGGCGGCCAATTCCTCTTCGACGGACTTCTTCGTTTTTGACTCGTCATCGCCGTCGGGGTCTTCGTAGAGCGCGGGCGAGGGCGTGGGATCGGCGGGGTCGTAGACGAAGCGATCGGGCGGGCTGTCGGCGGGCGGGGTCTTCGTGGAGAGCACGCCGTCGCCCGTTGACGTGTTGGCTGAGCCGGCGGAGGCGAGATACCACTTTTCAAACTTCGTCTGGGGCAGCGGGTATTTGTCGCCGTGGACCCAGGCGTTGCTGTGCATGATGAAGAGGCTGACGAGCGGTTCGCGTGTGATGCCGTTGTCAACGCCCCTCAGCCAGTAATCGAACCAGCGGAGGTAGTCGCGCGGCAGGTCGACGATGGCGTCGGGGCCGAAGTCGCGCACGCCGAGCGTGCGGTGGGCTTCGGGGGAATGTCCCCACGGGCCGAGGACGAGCTTCTGATGGGGGTGGCCGTGCTGCGCCATGTGCAGGTAATTGAGCTTGGAGCCGATGCCGTCGCCGTCGAACCAGCCGGACTGGTGAAAGACGGGGATGCGCACGTCGGCGAGGCGATCAAGGAAGCTCGCTGCGCGCCAGTAATCGTCGTTGGTCGGGTGGGCGATCCACTTTCGCCAATAGGGGTTCTCTTTGCCGAGGACGGATTTGTCGAGGTCGATGACGGGCAGCGCGCGGAGGAGCTTGTGGTATTTCTTGTCGCCGATCTTACTGAAGGCGGCGCCGGAGAGGTCGGCGGTGGCCTCGGACTCGAGCACGTCGGCCCACCAGATGGCGCCGTAGAGGAAAAAAGCGCCGTACTCGTAGGGGATGTTGTAGAAAGGGTCGGGGGGCGAGACGTTGGGGATGATGGTGACGAGGTGCGGGGGGTTCTGCCCGGCGGCCCACCACTGAACCCAGCCGAGGTAGGAAGCGCCGATCATGCCGACCTTGCCGTTGGACCAGGGCCGGGCGGCCAGCCACTCGATGGCGTCGTAGCCGTCGTTCGGTTCGTTGACAAAGGGCTCCCATGTGCCGGGTGAGCCGAAGCGGCCGCGGCAGTCCTGGACGGCCATGACGTAGCCGCGGCGGGCGTAGAACCGCCCCGTCAACTCCATCATCTCCTTTTTGTAGGGTGTGCGGACGAGGATGACGGGGAAGGGCCCGTCGCCGACGGGGAGGAAGAGGTCGGTGGAGAGGGTGAGACCGTCGCGCATAGGGACGCCGACGCCGCGTTCTTCTCGAATCTCGTGCGTTGGCTGTGAGAGGAGGGGGTCCACTTCGGGTGACTGGCGGAGCGATTCGTAGCCTTCGCGGACATAAGCGGCCTTCTGCGAGGGCACTTCGGCGAGATAGACGCGATGGTCGTCGTCGGCCCAGACGATGATGTCGACACCGGGGACGGCGTAGAGGTAACGGGTGAAGGTCAGGTCGCGACCGCCGATGGTGCGCTCGACGCGCTCCTGTTTTTCGAGGGAGGCCTCCATGATGAGACGGGGGACGATGAACAACGGGAATGATTGCTTGCCCCCCTTCTCGCGGTCGTAATGCATGACGGCCTGACTCATGAGAACGGGGGTCATGTTCTCGAAGAGGACCGTGCCCTCTTTGAGCGTGATGGGTTGCGTTTTTTCCTTGAAGGTGATGTCGGCCGAGGCGCCGTCGCGTTTGACGGTGGCGGGTCCGAGCGGCGTGTCGAGGGTCATCTCGGCCCAGCGGCCGTCGGCGCCGGGGATGATCTTGAGCGACTGCTTAACCGACTGTCCGGCCATCGTCAGCGTGCTGCCTGCTTCGAGCGTGCCGTCGGGGCGCCAGGTGAAGGGCTGAGTAGCGATGGTTTCTTCGTTGACCATGAGGATGAACGTGCCCTCGTCGGAGAAGCCTGCGAGCGAGGCGGGGAGTCCGCCGGCGGGCGCAGCGGCGGCCGGCTGGGTTGTCGGCGCCGGCGGCGCGGGCGTTCCCTTGGGTGACGGTGCGGACGGGGGCTGGGCCATGACGGTGCTGACTCCGTTGAGCGCGATTCCTGCCAGAACAAGCGCTGCGAGGGTCGGGAGGGACGTTGAGCGGGGCGGGGTGCGCACGACCAGGTCTCCAGTTATCGGGATGGAGTGACATTCACCTCTGCGTTATCAGCGTACGGGCGGCGGCGGCGCGACGCGCCGGAGAGTGGTGCGACGTAATCACTGCGCGACGCCAATGAAGCGAGTCCGTGCGGGAGGCCGCACGGACTCGCTGATTTCCGACAGGATTGGCTTGCGCCGGCGCCTAGCCGGAGAAACTGACGGAGAAACTGGTGAAGTCGTTCAGGTCGACGTCACCATCGCCGTCGGCGTCGGCAGCGATGAAGTCGCTTTCGGCGCAGTCGGGCGGGGGCACGGGGACGGCCGATCCGGCGAAACAGACGGAGGAGGTAATCCAGTCGACGAGGTCGACGTCGCCGTCATTGTCGAAATCGCCGTAAATGCCCGAGCTGACGAACATGGGAATGGTCTTCGTGTCCTCGCGGCCGAAGTCGTCAAGGAGGTGGAAGATGGGATTCCACGTTCCGGGCTTCGTCGGCGTGCCGGTGATTTCGCCGGCGGCGTCCATGACGAGTCCGGGCGGCAGGCGCGAGAAGTCGAACATCATCGAGTCGACGTCGCCGAGGTCGGGGACGGCGTTGTAGGCGGAGAGGACGTAGGTGGCGCCGTCGCCGGAGGAGACGCCGACGGTGGCGGTGAGCGGGTTGTTGCCGGAGCCGTAGTGGAGCTGAATGCGCCCGTCGTCGAAGAGGGTAGCACTGAAACGGCAGGGGTTGGCCGTGCCGTCGACGACGGCGTCCCAGCGGACGGTGACCTGGCCGGGCACGGATTCGCTGATGTAGACGTCGCCGGTGCTGGTGTTCAGGTCGTCCCAGAGGACGGCAATGCGCCGGTTGAAGGCGAGCAGCACAGTGCTGTTGTTCCAGGTCGAGCCGACGTGCGCGCCGAAGTTAATCCAGCCGTCGGAGGCGATGCGGATCTGGGTGTAGTCGTTGCCCCAGAAGGGGAAGGCGAACGGGAGGGTGTAGTCAAAGAAAACGTCGTCGCCGTGCAGATTCTGGGCGACGCCGTTGGTTTTGTAGAGGCTGGCGCCGAGGCTCTGCTCGGTGTACTCGATGGGGGTGGTCCAGACGAAGGGCTCGTCGCCGCCGATCACGTCCAATTGCACCGGTCCGTAGGGGACGCCGACGGTTCCGGGAGGCAGGCTGCTCGTGGAAATCTCGGGGTCGTGCGTACCCTGTTCGAGTTCGATGTTGTCGAGCGCGATGCCGTCGGTGGCGATGGGGAAGTTGTCGTACTGCTGGAAGCGGATGCGGAAGGTGCGGTTGTAGGAGATGCCGGCCGCGGCGGCGGCGGCGTCGAGTTCGATGACGACGCTCTGGTAGAAGTCGGCGCGTTCGTTTCCGGCGGCTTCTTCGTCATCGCCGGGGAGAGGAGGTTCGAGGCCGGCGTCGGAGAGGTGGCGGATGCGATGCCAGGTTTCGCCGTCCTCGCTGATGGAGACGCCGTCGCCGAGGGCGTGTCCGGTCCATGTGGCGGGGAGCGTGTGGACCTCCTCACCGTATCCGCGCCAGTCGTAGCGCAAGCGGACGCTGGAGGCGCCTTCGAGGTCGACGGCGAGGGTCAGTTCGTTGCTGCTGAAGGTGCCTTCGTGGCCGGAGTCCATCGTGACATGGAACTGGCCGGTGGCGGGGCCGCCTTCGTTGGTGACGCGGATCCGTCCGGCGCCGGTGGAGTAGGTGGACCAGACGATGGAGAGCGGAGCGCCGTCCTCAAAGCCCTCGAAGAAGGGGAAGGGCGCGGACTCGATGACGGTGATGCCAACGGCGGCGACGTTGGAGCCGAGCGCGCCGTCGTGGACGCTGAAGGAGAAGCCGTCGGGACCGGCGAAATCGGGATCGGGTGAGTAGGTGACGTCGTTGGCGCCGGCAGCAAGGGTGTACGGGAGGGAGACGATCTCGAGGCCGTCGGGGTCGCGGAGCACACCGCCGGTGGGCAGGCTGAGGATGGTGTAGTCGAGCGGATCGTCGTTGGCGTCACTGGCGCCGAGGGCGATGGCGAGGTCGAAGCCCTTGGCGGTGGCGACTTCCTGGGCGAAGGCCTGGGGCGGCTGATTGGCCTGTGGCGTGCCGATGGCAAGGATCTGCACGTCGTCGATGTTCCAGCCGGCAAAGACGTCGGCGCCGTCGGTCGGGCCCATCGTCCAGCGTATCTGGACAAAAGGCTGGTTGTCGGCGACGGGGCCGATGTTGATGGACTGGAGGCTCCAGGCGTTCTCCTGGAGGGTGGCGCCGCTGTGGGCCCAGACGGTCTCCCAGTTTGAGCCGTCGCGGCTGGCTTCGATGGTCGCGCTGTCGAAGTTTGAGGACTCGACGCCGAGCCAACGGCGGAAGTTCAACGTGACGCGCGAGAGGCCGGTGCAATTGAGCGGCGGCATGGTGAGGTGCGTAGGCGGGAGGTTGTTCTCGTAGGCACCGGCGAGGTTGTAGCCGTAGACGTTGAGGCCGGTGAAGCCGGAGGTCGGGTCGCCGGAGGCGCCGAGCGGGCGTCCCCAGGCCCAAAGTCCTTCGGTGAGCCAGCCGGGATCGGTCGAGAGGGGGAAGTCGTGGGCCAGCACGGGCGTGCCGACGACGAGTGAAGCGGTGGCGAGGTTCGAGTCGAGTGCGCCGTCCGTGGCCTTGTAGGTAAAGGAATCGGGGCCTTCATAGCCGGTGTCGGGCAGGTACTGCACGACAAAGTTGTTGTTGACGAGGGTGTAGGGCACGGTACTGATCGGCGCGGCGAAGGGGTCGATCAGCATGCCGTGCTGCGGCAGCGAGTTGATGACGTAGGAGAGCGTCGTCGGCACGTTGGGATCGCGCGCGCGGAGGAAGACGTTGACCTGCGTGTTCTGCTGCGTCTCGGTGTAGACGTCGTCGGCGACGGGCGGCAGGGCAAGATTGGCGCCGACGATGACCTTGACCTCGTCGAGGAACCAGCCGTCGCGCTGGAGCAGTCCGTCGGACTGGAGGCGGAAGCGGACGCGAATGGGCTGACCGACAAAGGGCGTCAGATCGTGGATGCGCAGGGTCCAGTCATAATCGCCACCGGTATCGTCGTCGACGATGCCGATGACATTGTTGCCGGCGTCGACGACTTCGATGAAGCAGCGGTCAAAGAACGTTTCGAGGAGGCACCAGTCGTAATACTCGAGGAAAACCGGGGCAGCGATGCCGGTGAGGTTGATGAGGGGCGTCTGGAGCCAGGCGTCGGCGCTGGCGCTGTAGGTGGAGCCGAGGTCCGTGCCCCAGCAGTTGTTGCCGTTGATGGCGCGTGTGCCGTTGAGGCCGGCGAGCGGACCGCTGCCAGCGACAGCCTGGCTGAAGGCGGACAGCGTGCTGGTGGGCGTGCCGCGGCGCCATTCGTCGCCGGGACCGCCGTGGGTCCAGCCGGGGTCGGCGCCTTCGCTGGTATCGTGGAAGACGGTGACGCCGGCGCGGATGACGTGTCGCTTTGCGCCGAAGCCCCAGCGGTTGGCGGCGCTGCGCGGATAGACGCCGTAGAAGAACGGGCCCTCGACGGCACCGAGATCGGTGTGGGTGCTGAGCGCCCCCTGATAGATCACTTCGACGCCGGGGGCGACGAACTCTCCGACGTTGTAGTTCTGTCCGTCGGTCGGTGCCCAGCCGAAGGGGCGATTTGAGCGGACAAGCAGGCTGGCGTCGTAATCGTTCGGCGGCGGAGCCCAGGTGAGGAGGATGTCGTTCTGCGTCTGCGAGAGGTTGAGCGTCTTGATGCGGTCGGGCCAGCGGATGCCGGCGTTGGCGGCGGCAACGGCGGCGGCCGCATCGCAGCGGCCGAAGCCGTAACGGTGACTGTGCCCGGTGATGGGGTCGAAGCGGCCGAAGGGCTCGTCAATGCGCACAGCCGTGTGCTGGACGATGGCGCGGCCCTGGGCGGCGGTCATCGTCTCGTCCTGGGAAAAGATGAGCGCGAGGACGCCGGCGGCGAGGGGTGTGGCGGAACTGGTGCCGCCAAACTGGTTGGTGTAGTCGAGGTCGGGCAGGCCGTTGTAGCCGCTGGAACCGGTGTTATCGACCGTCGTGATGTCAAGCCAGGGCTGGCGGACGCCGTCGTCGCCGCGGTCGTTTGTCGGCGCGGCGATAGCCAGTTCGGGGCCGACGTCGCTGAACTCGGTGTGCTCGGCGTGACTGTTGGTGCCGCCGACGGCCATGACGGTGGGAAGCTGGGCGAGGGCGGAGACGCCGTTGATCGTGTGGTCATTGTTGGCGGAGGCGAACAGGACGAGGCAGCCCTTGCCGTTGCGGCCGCTGTTGGCGGCGAAGGCGATGGCGTTGACGACCTCGGGCGGGAGGAGCGTCGGGTTGGCGAAGCCCCAACTGTTGCTCATGATCGTGGCGCCGTCGCTGTGGTCACCATCATTGTTGGGATCGACGCTGAAGTAGTAGCCTTCGGCCATTTCGGCAATCGTGGCGCCGAAGAACTTGACGCCGATGAGGCCGCAATCGGGGGCGGCGCCGCGGACGCCGATGTCGTTGCCTTTGGCAACGGCGACGCCGGCGCAGGCGGTGCCGTGGCGCTGGCCGGCATCGGGGCTGGGGTCGTCATCCCATGGATCGGGGTCGAGGTCGAGTCCGGCGGCCCAGTTGGGGAAGAGGTCAGGGTGCATTTTTTCGACACATTCGTCGAGGATGGAGACGCGGACAGTAGGCGAGCCCTGGGCGGTGGGCCCGTGGATGCTATCCCAGGCGCCTTCGACGTTGATGTCGCTGTTTGGGTCGGCGCCCTTGGCGACGTCGCCGTCGAGATGCCACTGGTGGCTGAGGTAGTAGGGGTCATTGATGACGGGGGGCGACATGGCAACCTTGGGCAGGAAGAAGTCGGGGTGAGCGTATTCGACGAGGTCGGGGCGCGCGTGCAGGCCGTTGGCGACGGCGAGGCCGTTGACGCCGGAGGGGTCGCGGAGGACGAGCAGGTAGCGGCGCTCGCCACGCTCGAGGCGGACGGCATCGCAGCCGAGAGCGTGGGCGACTGCGGTCACGTCCGCTTCCGTGAGGTTCTCACGAAAGCGGGCAATGACGCGATCGCTCTGGTAGATGGGGACCTCGCTGTCGTCGGTGTAGAGGACGGGCTGGGCGTAGCTGATGCCGGGGAGTGCGGCGAGTTGCACATCGGTCATGCCACGGACGACGTGCAGGCCGCGCTGTTCGAGGCGCGATTCCAGGTAAACCGCGGATTCCGGCAGGAACGGCGGCGTGACGCGTGGTGGAAGCACAGCGGGTCGGCCCGCGGCGGCGCGCTGGACGGCATCGGTCATGCGGACGACAAACTCCGACGCGGAGGCCGTGACGCGGCGAGGGCCCCTTTCGTCGGCGAAGGTATCGGTGGCGCCGAACTGAGGCGGCACGGCGAATGGCTGCGGGGTGGGTCGAGCGGCAGTCGCCGGGGTACTCGCGGCAAGCACGACGGACGCGGCGAAATAGAGGCACCCTGCGCGACAAAGGCGATGGCTGTACACGTTCTTTCCTCCATTCGATTCAGGCGGGCGGTCAACGGCGCACCGAGGTGAGCCCCCCATTGGGTGCGTGTCCGGTTGCGGGCAGCACTCGGCCGTGCGGCGTCGGCTGCTTGACCGTGGCAGGACGGCCAAAACGCTTAGTGTACCCGTTCGCACCATGGCTTTCAATCGCAGGCGTTTGGTGAGATGCAGTTGGTTGGCGGCATGATTCCGGCGGGCGGAAATGTCGTGCGGGCCGATGGCGGTTCCGAGGTGGGTGAGCGCTCGTTGTCGGCGCAAACAGGCGGGCCGAGCCTTGGAGGACGATGGGCGAGTCTGAAACGGCACAAGGTGCGGCTTGTCGTTATCTCAGAGCAGGAGCAACGTCGTGCAGACTCGTGTTCAATCGGGTCGAATCGAGGGGGATGATTGTTGACATTGGAGGGGCATCGGGAGTATGCTGCATGTTGCTGTTGAGGCACCGTCCGGGCTTCCTGCCGCTCGGATGGAATCGGATGGAGGCGAAAGAACAACTCGGGGGCGCGGCCGGCAGGCGGTCAATCTGATCGCCGACCGGCTTTCGCAATTGTTGTCACCCTTCCGGCCACGCGCTTGTCGCACCGGCCGATGTCCCCGGCGACACGAGTTCCCTTCCCGCGACCGGACCGCGAGACGGGAAATCGGGCCGTCGTTGTTCCCGCCGCGAACTGCTTCGAGCACTGCCGATGAACGACGTCAACTCACCGGTCGGCATCGACCGCCTGGCCCCTATTGCCGAGTCCTTTTGTGGAGAAAACACCATGAAGCGTGGAACAACTGCACTTGTCCTTTGGGCGACGATTGCCGCGGTGATCGCGGCGTGTCCGGGCACGGCGGTGGCGTTGCCGCCTGCGCCGGCGAATGATGCGCCGGGGAATGCGGAGGTAATCGGACCGGCCGTGCCGATCTTCATCGAGGGTACGACGGTGCTCGCGGTGGACGACATCAACACGTCGACGATCCCTGCGCTGGCCGGGGTGATTGACGGTCCGGACGTGTTCTACAGTTTCACTCCGGCGTCGACGGACACGTATCGCATTCATCTGTGGCCGTGGCACCGTGCGCCGCTGCGTTCGTCCGATTTCCGCTTTGCGGCGTACGTGCAGGACTCGACGGATGCGTTTGTCGGGGGCGTACGGGCGTCGAGCGCCGGCGTGCCGTTGATCCTGGACGTGGCGCTGACAGCGAGCGAAACGTACCGCATCGGCATCGACCATGACGCGTCAACGAGCGGGATCGATAACTTCGTGTTCACGATGGTGGTGAGCACGATCTCGGCGGCCGACCCGGACATGTGCGAGGACGACGTGCTGCTTTCGACCACGTTGCCGGTCGTAGTGGTGGAGATGCTCGACGGGTCCACGGCAGACTATGCGTTTTCCGCATCGGGTGGACAGTGTGCCGTCGCCTCAAGCACGACCGCTCCCGGTGGAGACCATGTTTATCGATTCCGTCCGGACGTTGCCGGCAAGTACGCGATCGAACTGGTGAGCACGTTTGACGGCGTGATCTACGTGGATGACTCGTGTCCGCCGTTTTTCCCTGACGGGTGTCTGGGCGCTTCCAATCACGGCGGGAGCGGCGCGGGCCGGCACGAGCTGATCGTGGTCGATCTGCTGGCCGACACCGACTACTGGGTGTTCGTGGACAGCGGTTCCGGCACTACCGGCAGTTACACGCTGATCATCGACGACGCTTTCGCCTACGAGATCAACGAGACCGAGCCGAACGACAGCGCGGCCACGGCGACACCGCTCGATACGCCGCTCAACGGCGGGCA